>JAPKDV010000046.1 GCA_028822385.1 Alphaproteobacteria bacterium | reverse complement strand
TGCATCGTGGAATGTGAAACTTGGCTTAGAGAAAATCGCATCCTCATGACCCTCGATCAGAAGATCAGGAGCATGGAACGGCGTCTGAGCTCGAAACGCCACACGAATCAAAGGATTAGCAGCGGGACCGGTTACATCCGCGCCCTCAAAGACCAAACCTACACGGCTGCCATCACCTGGCACCTGATTTTGGTAACGGTCAATCAGGTTTAAATGTTCGCTAGGCATGGCAGGCCCTGCCGGCAGATTTAGGGAAGCGTTAAATGTGTGAGGAATGCAAATATCGTCACAGATCAGCAGATCAACCCGGGCGCGGAGATTGACGCCTTCGCCCGTATTCGCGATTCGAGCATTGACCGGAAACACCACGGTCTTCTCATACCCAAAGGTTTCAATATCATAGTAGTTGAAGCGCACCGGCGCGGGCCATTGGAACTCGGCCTCAGCCAGATTTTCGCTGCCGCCCCATTCGACAAAGGGAGGAATTCCGGCATTTCCGGGAGAACGCCAGTAGGTTTTCCAACCATCTTCAAGCCTAACCTCAATACCAAGCGGGATTATTTCAAGATCGCCGACTGCAGATGTCGCCGAAATCAACCGAATATCAGCCTTCGGTCCGTCCAGCCAATCTGTTGCTGCCTCGCCAAAAGCAGTTCCCGCCCATAGAATAGCCTGAAGTGCGATGAAAGTCGCGACAATGTGTTTGAAACTAGGGATTTGCGCTACCATCTTAGTTAAGTCCCGAACAGTTCTATACAACCCTAAGATTACATATAGACGATTGATATATAAGCTAACTTTGCTCGAAATCTACCGACAGCCGCTCAAAAGTCTTTACGATCGCGTGGCCTTAGTTTTTACCCCACCGACGTTCCGCACGGGAGAACGAGATGACTGAAACCTCCCAGAGCGTCAACGACAACTTTGTCGGGCAAGTGCTTCTCGCCATGCCAACGATGAGCGACCCCCGGTTTGAGAGAGCGGTGATCTATGTCTGCGCGCACAATGAAGACGGGGCGATGGGGATCATCATCAACAAGATTCTCGATTCGATTGATTTCCGCGAACTTTCAGGACAACTGGACATCCCCGTAAAAGACACCGCTCAGGACGTAGACGTCCATTTCGGCGGGCCGGTGGAAAACCACCGTGGGTTTGTCCTGCACTCGATTGACTATCACAACGACGAGACACTTGCTGTGAGCAATTCGGTTGGTTTGACAGCGACACTCGACGTGCTGCGCGACCTTGCAAAGGGCGAAGGCCCGAAAAAATACACCTTCGCTTTAGGATATACGGGTTGGGGACCAGGCCAGTTGGAAGTCGAGCTTAAGGAGAACGCTTGGCTTTCGGTCCCAGCAAGCGACAATCTCCTGTTCGAGATCGCAAATAATGACAAATGGGAACGTGCGTTCAACAGTATCGGTGTTAACCTTTCCGTGCTTTCAGGAGCATCAGGGCACGCCTGACGCCACTCAAGCAGCTTTAGCACGACCAGACCGAGCAAGCACGCAGATAGCAAATCCAGCTGCCAACGCAAACAGGGCATATCCACTCAATTCAAATGCACGGCCAACACTGGTCTGCGTGGCAAGCGGCACGCTGTAGAACGGCGAAGCGAACTGAGCGAGGAAGAAAAAGGTTGTAAGCATACCCAGCGCCCTCCCCCTCACCTGCATTGACGCGCGGGATATAATTGCCATGTTTGTATTTGGAAGGAATGCACCGACAGAAAGCCCGCCCACGGCCATCGCAATCATCGTTTCGGTGAAACTTGTCGCCTGCGAGGTTAATACGTAGCCAAGACCCGCGAAGCTAAAAATCAGTGCGAATATGGTCTCCGAGCTGAGACGTTCACGAATGCGCCTATATGCCAAAGAGGTAAATCCAGCCGACAGATTGAACATGCCGATGGCAAGGCCCGCACGGGTCGGATCGCTCACACCTATTTCAACCAGAAAGAACTGGGTCTGGGACGGAATCATGAACAGTATGAGCATTCCCACGAAGGTCAGCCCACAGAAGAAGGCGATGGCACACCATTGCTGCATTGTCGGTAGCGGTTCGGCAGGTTTGCCTGCCGCCTCATTGGAGACAGGCTCGTACAGGCTCATGAACATCAAGGGTATCAGCAAGAACGCAACAGCAAAAAGAGAGAAGCCCACACGCCAGTGAATTTCAGCCAGCAGTCCAGCGATCACGACAAAGATAAGCGTGCCGAAGGACATGAAAGCACCCTGAAGTCCTGCAACTCGGTTTCTTTCATCACCAGCATAGTAGTCACCAATGAGCGCCATCACGCTGGTCATGATTCCGGCAAGAAACACACCCAGAATCGCCCGGCTGACAAGTATCGCCGTGAGTGATTCGAGAACTAGAACAGAAACCCCGGAGGCCCCGTACATCAGAGATGAGATAATCAGCACATTGCGTCGCCCGAATCTATCCACAGCATAGCCAACGAAAGGACCCGACAGCGCGATAAACAGCATCGGCATAGTCAACACCATACGGGACAGCAGTTGTGGGTTTTCAAGATGTGCGAAATCTACTTGCAATGCCGGAAGACCCGGTGCAATCGCCGAGGGTGCGAGAAATGCCAGCCCACTTGTCAGCAGGATTGTCCACATCCGTAGCCGCTTACGCGCCACGATCTTATCAGGGATCGGTGATTCTGACATCTAAGTGGTCTAACGAACAGGCTCAGCGCTGCACATTGTCGCGGCGCAAGGCATGGTCTTCCGTCAAAATCGAGAACAGCACGTGATCCTGCCAGGTTCCACGAATCTTAAGATATTTTCGCGCGAAACCGTCTTCAGAGAACCCGTTGCCCAGCAAGAGGTTCCGACTACGATCATTGTTCGGCAGACAGGCTGCCTCCACCCGATGCAAGGACAATTCGTCAAAGCTAAAATTGAGCAACAGATCTAGCCCCTCGCGCATATAGCCTTGGCCAGCGTGCGCTTCGTCCATCCAGTAGCCTAGGGTTCCGCACTGCGCGACGCCCCGGCGTACATTCGAGAGACTGATGCCACCTACCAGCGCGGCGCTTTGTTGGTCGAACAGAAACATGCTGTAGCCACTGTCATTCCGCCAATCGCTCGCATAGCGGTTGAGCCTGCAATAGAAAGCGTCTCGGCTTAGAGCATTGCTCGGCCAGGTTGGCTCCCAGGGTTCGAGAAATTTTCGGCTCGCAGCACGAATTTCGGCATAGGCCCGCCAGTCTTTTTCCACCGGGGCTCGCAACACTGTTTTTGCACCTATCAGGCGCACACCCGACGCATATGTGGAAAGTGAACGAAACAGTCTCATCGCACCAACCCGTGCCACCTAGGCGGTCAGACAGTTTTGAATAGCCTCAAGCGTCGCGACATCAGACGCCGGGCCAACCGTGGCAAGAGTAGGCTTTGAGGAGAAGGTCCGGCGGGCAATATCCGCAAGCATCTCCGTCGTCACACGATCGATCTTCTCGACAAGTTCGGGCACCGAAACTACCCGATTGTAGAGCAGCATCTGCTGGCCAGCACGTTCACTGCGCGCGCCTGTCGATTCCATACCCATCAGCAGGCTCGATTTAAGTTGAGTTCGTGCACGTGTAATTTCAGTTTCACTCAGGCTTTCCGCAAGACGCGAAACCTCGCCGCACAGTGCCGGCACGAACTCCTCAATCAGATCCGGGCCGGTTCCGGCATAGATACCGAAGACACCTCCATCAGAACTTGCGGATAGAAACGTGTCGATCGAATAGACCAACCCGCGTCGTTCACGAATTTCCTGAAACAGACGCGAAGACATGCCGCCACCGAGTAGATTGGACAGGACGGAAAGTGCGTAATAGTCGTCCGTTCCGACCGGCACGCCCTCAAACCCCATAACGAAATGGACCTGCTCCAGATCGCGTGCCTCATGACGCTCACCACCACTGTAGTGGGACGCCGCAAAAGTTTCAGGTTCACCTGCTGGTACGTCCAAAAAATGTGCCTCTCCAAGTGCCACCAAAGCCTCATGGGTGATGTTCCCAGCCGCTGCCAGAACAAGGGACGCGCCGCGATAATGCTTGCTGTGAAATCCTGCAACAACCGCGCGGGGCATCTTGGCGACCACGCCAGCCAGTCCTAGCACGGGACGCCCCATCGGTTGATTAGGAAAGGCCACAGACTGAAAATTATCGAACACTACATCATCGGGCGTATCATGGGCCTGGCCGATCTCTTGGAGAACAACCGAGCGCTCCCGGGTGAGTTCGTCTTCGTCAAACAGGGAGTTCTGGACGATATCTGCGATCACATCGACGGCGAGCGCTACATCATCCTTCAAGACCTTAGCGTAATAGGCTGTCACTTCGCGAGCGGTATAGGCATTGATATTGCCGCCAACATTCTCGATCGATTCCGCAATTTCTGGAGCCGTACGACGCGTCGTTCCCTTGAACATCATATGCTCAAGCAGATGGGCCACACCGTTGGTCTCAACCGGTTCAAACCGCGCACCAGCGCGAACCCAAACGCCGATTGATACAGATTCGACCGTCGGCATGGGGTCGCTGACGACCCGAACTCCGTTGGGCAAGGTTGTAATTTTGACAGTTTCCATATGGTTCTCAGCTCGTCTTTCGGACTGTTGCATGGGCGCAGACATAGTCACGCATGGCTTGGAAGTCGTTGTCGAGTGTTTCCGCACGCTCGGGTCGGTCCATCAAGTCTGACAGATGCGGCGGAAGGTCGGGTCGCAGTCCCGAGGCTTTCTCTACCGCATTGGGGAACTTCGCGGGATGTGCGGTGGCCAGAACAACACGCTGAGTACCGTCTAACGGCGTTTTCTGCGCGGCCCCCACCGCAACAGCGGTGTGCGGGTCGATCAGCATCCCGGTGTTTTCATGAACGGACCTGATGACTTCTAGAGTTTCATTATCATCAAGTCGCTGTGCTTCGAAAATTCCGCGCGCGTCGGCACTGAGACGACCGGAATCCGGCAAAACACCGTCCGTACGAAAGGCCTGCAACGCAGCCGCAACGGCCGCACCATCACGGTCCAGAAGATCGAACAGAAGCCGCTCGAAATTACTCGAAACCTGGATATCCATGCTTGGCGAGAGTGATGGTTCGACATCCGTGATCGACATATCTCCCTGATTGAAGAAGCGATACAGGATATCGTTTCGGTTGGAGGCAACAACCAGCTTTTCGATGGGAAGCCCCAGCTTCTGTGCAACGTAACCAGCATAGACATTGCCAAAATTTCCGGTGGGCACAACAAAGGTAAGCTTCGCATTCGGCACAGGCAATTTGGCGGCCGCCGCAAAGTAATACGCTGTTTGCCCCATCACGCGCGCCCAGTTGATCGAGTTCACCGCTGACAGAGCAAGTGAATCGCGCAAATCGTGATCGGCAAACATGACTTTTACCAGATCCTGGCAATCATCGAACGTGCCACGCAGCGCGATATTATGGACGTTCTTCGACAGGACCGTCGTCATCTGACGACGCTGGACTTCCGAAACGCGCCCTTCGGGGAAAAGCATGAAAACATCAAGATTGTCCCGATCGCGGCAGGCCTCGATAGCAGCTGAACCGGTGTCTCCGGACGTGGCCCCAACAATTGTCAAGCGTTTGCCACGCATCCCGAGCACATGATCGAACAGACCGCCGAGTAATTGCAGGGCAAAATCCTTGAATGCTAGGGTCGGTCCGTGAAACAGCTCGAGAATCCAAGTGTCTTCATCAAGCTGCACAAGCGGCGCAATGTCAGGGTCTCGAAAGTCGGAATATGCCTGTTCCACAATGCGGATGAGATCAGCGTCGGTGACAAGCGTGTCTTCGATAAACGGGCGCACAATTCGGGTGACTATTTGTGCGTAACTCAGATGTTCAAGCGCTCGGATATCTGCCGCGGGGATTTGCGGCCATTCGGCAGGCACAAACAGTCCGCCATCGCGCGCCAAACCGCTCAATAGAACATCTTCGAAAGTCTGTTCGGGTGCCGACCCTCTAGTACTCACATACTTCACAAACAAATCCTTTGCAGAAAAGCGGGCTAACCTATCCAAGGCGCCTAGGAGACACAAGGCGAGCCAAGTCACCCATCGCCGAGATACCTGTTGCGCAAATGGTTAAGGAAAATCTGGGGATTGAGCGGCTGCCCTGTTGCGGCTGTCAGCAAGTCTTCCGCCGTACGGAACGATCCCTGCCCATGCACATGAATCCGTAACCAGTCGATCAGTGACAGCATTCGGCCCGCAGAAATATCTTCGTTCAGATTGGGTAGATCGCGCTGCGCAGCGCCGTAGAGCTGAGCGGCCGCCATTGCACCCAGCGTGTAAGTCGGAAAATAACCAAAAGCCCCGGACGGCCAGTGCACATCCTGCAGACAGCCTAGGCTATCATCCGGTGGTGTAATCCCCAGTAAGTCGTGCATGCCATCATTCCAGGCGCCGGGCAAATCGGCCAACGGCAGGTCACCCGACAGCAACGCGCGCTCCAGTCGATAGCGCAATACAACATGTAGCGGATAGGTCACTTCATCTGCATCAACGCGTATAAACCCGCGTTCCACATGCGTATAGAGACGGTAGAAATTCTCAACATTCCAGGCAGGCCCCTGCCCTCCAAAAACAGCCTGCATAAGCGGCAGTGCGAATTCAAGAAATGGACGTGAGCGGCTGACCTGCATTTCCACGAGCAATGACTGGCTTTCATGGATAGCCATACCCAGCGCCTTGCCGACAGGCTGATACCGCCAAGGCTCCGGCAGTCCGGCCTCATAGAGCGCGTGGCCGGTCTCGTGCAGCACACCCATCAGAGATTCAGTAAAATTCTCTTCGTTATATCGGGTCGTAATCCGCACATCACCCGCCGCCCCACCACAGAACGGATGGTGACTGATGTCGAGACGCCCGGCCTCGAAATCAAAACCCAAGGCCTCCATCAACTCCGTGGCCAACGCGCGCTGGGTCGCCACGGGGAATGGACCATCGGGAAAAACCGGTTCTGGTCGTAGTTTCTGATGCTCGAGCACGTCTTCGACGAATCCGGGAAGGTCGCGCACCAGCGTTCCGAACAACGGTTCAAGCTGCGCCACTCGTGTACCGGCCTCGAACTCATCCAATAATGCGTCATAAGGGTCGAGGGAAAACGCATCGGCACGTGCTGCCGCAACCTCACCGACAATACCTAAGACAGTCTGCAATGCCGGGACGAGACTGGCAAAATCACCCTCAGCACGCGCCTGGCGCCACTGTATTTCGCAAACAGTATTGGCCCGCGCAGCGGCCTCTACCAGATCACTGGGCACCGCAGCAGCGTAGGCATAACCGCGCTGCATTTCCCGCAGATTGGCCGCCTCCCAGCTGTCTGCAGATACGCCCTGTACGGCCTGAAGATTCTCGCCAACAGAGGGATCCACCAACAACTCATGGCGCATCACGCTTAGGGTCGCGATCTGCTCTGCGCGACCATCTGCGCTGCCTTCCGGCATCGTGGTGGCCTGGTCCCAGTCAAGAATTCCTAGCGCATCACCAATCAGCGAAGCGCGACGGAACCTATCTGAGAGCGCAGCATAGGCCGTCTTCGGGGAGACCTCCCGCTGATCACTCATAATGGGTCCCTACGCCAATGAAACACGATGAAGACAATAAACAGTACCGCGCCGACCCCATACCAAGTTCCGGCATATTGTAGATGATTGTTGCGCAGATTTACATCGGGGACAGCACCAGTAGGCAGCAAATCGGGTGCCTGAACATTCGGGCCAGCCTCCACATAGAACCCAACACCGCTCATAAGTCCCGAAGCGGTCAGCATTTCGGCCTCGTGCATATGGAACCAGTTGTTTCTATCCGGTTCGTTTGGTGGCAGAAAGGGGGTCCGTTCGGTATAGGCGCGCACATACCCGTTCAAGACGACACGGGCGACAGGTTCGGCGGGAATGTCTCTCATGAGACCGCGCGGGATCCAGCCGCGATCCACCATAATCGTTCCTTGCCCGCTATCAAGAACCATTGGAACCACCATATGGGACCCCTGATGACTATTGTGGACGCGATTGAGCAGACGGAACCGATGATCGTTCCGCAACAGCCCGGAAATTGTAATCGGACGATACTCTATGACCTGCGGTGAAGCAGCTTCACGCGCCGCGGTAAACTCCAGCGGCGATGAGGCAATGCGATCTATGCGGGTTTGTATCAGATTGTTCTTCCACTGCAGTCGCTGCACCTGCCAAGTCCCCAGATACATCAGCAGCATGAAGACTGGAATGAAAGCAATCGTTGCCCAGAATGTTAGTCGAAATCGCATGTCAGGATGAACAATCAGTCACTAGCGAGTCTGGTCCGCTTCGTCGTCGACATCGTGCTTGAACTGCTCCACTCCTTCAACGGCCTCATCAGGGCGACGGCACCAACCACAATGATCGGCAGCCAAACCAGCAAACACACCCATATTGAAGGATCGAGCGCGAACTGGAACCCTGCGGCAAGCGGTAGAATGATCGCGCTGTAAAGACCGATGATAAAAAAAGCAGCGCCGCCATCTGCGTTCAGGCGCACACAATCAAAGTCGCAAGCCGGGCATCGGTCCCGGACCTTCAGCAAACCGACAAAAAGCTTGCCCCGCCCGCAACGCGGACAGGCACAGCCCAAGCCGGTTTTGATACTTGATTGTCTTGGATAGTAGTCGACCACGCAGCCTCAGTAGGTCAGGCGAAGGTTCCCCAAACATAAACAAAGCAGAACAGGAACACCCACACCACGTCAACGAAATGCCAATACCAGGCTGCAGCCTCGAAACCGAAGTGATGCTCCTTGGTGAAGTGTCCTTTAGAACACCGCCACCAGCACACACCCAGAAACAGGGTACCGATGATCACATGAAAACCATGAAAGCCAGTCGCCATAAAGAATACCGACGAATAAATTCCATCAGAAAACCCGAAAGGTGCATGCGCATACTCAAAAGCCTGCAACAGGCTAAAGATAACACCCAGCATCACTGTGAAGCCGATCATCTTGGCTGCGTGCTGCATCTTGCCCGCAATAATATCGTGATGCGCCCAGGTCACCGTGAAACCGGAGGACAGCAGGATCAGGGTATTCAGTAGCGGAAGATCGAAGGGATTAAAGACCTCTACCCCCTCTGGCGGCCAGACCCCACCGACAGCTTCCTTAGGGAACAGGCTTGCATCGAAGAAAGCCCAGAACCAGGCGGCAAAGAACATCACTTCAGAAATAATAAACAGCATCATCCCGTAGCGCAGGCTGATTTGGACAACGCTGGTATGCATCTTCTGGAAGGTCGCTTCGTCAATCACGTCACGCCACCACCCCATCATAGTCATCAGGGCAATGACAAGACCCGGGGCCACAATCCAAAGGCCTATGGTCTCAAAGAATGGTTGCGCGCCCTCTCCTAAGACTGTCGGATGCATAAAAATGACCAGTCCGACGGCCAGCATAAAGCCGCCAAAAGAACCCACTATGGGCCAGGGGCTCGGGTCCACCATGTGATAGGGGTGGTTACCCTTTCCGTGATCGTCTGAGTGATCGCTCATGCTCGTGTCTCTTTCAGCGGTGTTTCTTAATTCACTTGGGTATTTTTTTGGATCGCAACTGCGGCTGCCCTATGTTCGGCATCAGCGTCTTGATCGCGGAAAAATGTATAGCTCAATGTGATCGTCGTGACATCGTCCAGGTTTCGGTCCTCCGCGATAGCCGGATCAACAAAGAAAGTCACCGGCATCTGCACACTCTCACCGGCGGCTAGGGTCTGCTCGGTAAAACAGAAGCACTCGATTTTCGCAAAATACGGCGCGGCTTTGAGTGGGGTGACATTGAAGGTCGCGGTTCCTGTTACAGATTCGTTCTGTTTGTTTTCAGCCTCAAAAAAAGCTAAGCCCGTTTCACCAACCTGCATGTGCATGCTGCGCTGGACAGGCTTGAAGTGCCAGTCGAGCGATGGTTCGATATCGCTGTTGAACCTAATCGTCATAGAACGGTCGCTCAGAACCTCTCCACTCTCGGGCCCACTGGCTTCCACCAGAGGCGTCCCGGCAAAGCCAAATTTCTGGCAGAACGCTCGATAGGCAGGAACGGCCGCATAAGCAAGGCCGTTCATCACCATGACCATGGAGACAAGGCCAGCAAAAGCATAGCGATTGCGACGGCGGCGCTGTTCGCGATTGGCCAACCCCATCATCCGAGCAACCCAGCACGGGCGACGAATACCAGATAAAAAATACCAATCAATCCAAGGATAACCGCGGCCATGGCGTAGTTTTTACCACGCTGTTCACGGTGTCGTTCGCTTTGTTGTCGCTTTGCCATCACTCAATCATCCACCGATTCCGAGTAGCTGGTCGACCAGCAAGAATGCGAAAATCAAAAACAGGTAAAGCAGCGAGAACTTAAACATCGCGCGTGCGGCCTGATCCTTGGCCGCATCCGGTTCGCAAATCACCCGCACCGCGCTCGCGATAAAGGCCAGCCCGAGGACAGTGGCTCCCGCTGCGTAGAGCAACCCAGTCCCGCCTAAAAAATAAGGAGTCAGACTTACCGGCAACAGTGCCAGTGTATAGATCAGCATCTGGCGCTTGGTCGAAACGCGGCCGGCCACAACCGGCATCATCGGTACACCGGCGCGCGCGTAGTCCCCGCTGCGATACAAAGCCAGCGCCCAGAAATGAGGCGGGGTCCAAAGAAAGATGATAGCAAACAGCGCGATAGGTATCAGGGTGACATCACCGGTGACAGCCGCCCAGCCAATCATCGGTGGGAAGGCACCGGCAGCACCGCCAATCACAATGTTCTGCGGCGTCCGACGCTTGAGCCAGACCGTGTAGATGAAAACGTAGAAAAGAATCGCAATCGCCAGCAGGGCACCAGCAACGAGATTGGTCGTCAGCGACATCAGCACGACCGAGAGTAGGGCAAGCGTGACTGCAAAGCCCAACGCATCACTTGGGACGACCCTACCAGCTGGCAACGGCCGGTTGGCGGTACGCGTCATGAGCGCATCAATATCGCGCTCATACCACATGTTCACCGCACCAGCAGCTCCCGAGCCAACGCCAATGCAAAGGATTGCCACAACCGCAAGCAGGGGATGCAATGACCCCGGTGCTACAAATAGACCAACCGCACCGGAAAACACGACAAGTGTCATCACCCGCGGCTTGAGCAACGCCACAAAATCCGCAACGCGCGATGCCGGCGCTTTCACAAGAGCAACGGCGCCGATGGCATTCAGATAGGTGACATAAGCCAAAGGTTTAACTCCTTATTAGGGCGCGCTTAGTGAGCGGCCTCTGGCTTGATGATAGGCAGTTCTTCATGGGTGTGATGCGGCGCGGGCGACGGGACCGTCCACTCGAGTGTGGTTGCACCCTCACCCCAGTAATTGCCCTCCACACGACTGCCCGTGGTCAGCGCTTTAATCACAATGAAGATGAACAGCAAGATACCCACCGCCGAAATATACGAGCCATAAGAAGAGACCATATTCCAGCCTGCATAGGCATCTGGATAATCCGAATAACGGCGCGGCATGCCCGCCAAACCGAGGAAATGCTGCGGGAAGAAGGTCAGGTTCACACCAATGAACGTGATCCAAAAATGCAGCTTCGCTAAAGGCTCACTGTACTGACGACCCGACATCTTGCCGAACCAGTAGTAGAAACCGGCAAAGATCGAGAAGACAGCACCTAGGCTCAGCACATAGTGGAAATGGGCCACCACGTAATAGGTGTCATGCAAGGCAAGGTCGAGGCCCGCATTGGCTAGCACAACGCCGGTCACGCCACCTACAGTGAACAGGAAGATGAAACCGACCGCCCAGAGCATGGGCGCGTCCATCCGCACCGATCCACCCCACATCGTAGCAATCCAGGAGAATATCTTGATGCCAGTAGGCACCGCGATTACCATTGTCGCGACGGTGAAGTAGACGCGGGTATCGACATCAAGGCCTACCGTAAACATATGATGGGCCCACACGATAAAACCGACAAACCCGATACCGACCATTGCGTAGGCCATACCGAGATAGCCGAAAACCGGCTTCTTCGAGAAGGTCGAGACAATCTGACTGACAATGCCGAAGCCCGGCAAAATCATGATGTATACCTCGGGATGCCCGAAGAACCAGAACAGATGCTGGAACAGAATCGGATCACCGCCGCCGGCGGCGTCAAAGAATGTCGTGCCGAAGTTACGGTCAGTCAGCAGCATAGTGATCGCACCGGCAAGAATAGGAACCGCCAGCACGAGCAGGAAGGCCGTGACCAACTCAGCCCAGATGAACAACGGCATACGATGCAGGGTCATACCCGGCGCGCGCATATTAAAAATAGTAGTGATAAAGTTGATCGCACCCAGAATCGAAGATGCACCAGCCAGATGAAGCGCAAAAATCGCCATATCCACTGAAGCGCCCGGGTGTCCCAGTGCCGATGAAAGTGGTGGATAGATAGTCCAGCCAGTACCAGCACCACCATCAACAAACGTACTGGCTACCAGCAGCAAAAAAGCTGGCGGCAGCAGCCAGAACGAAATATTATTCATCCGCGGGAACGCCATATCGGGCGCGCCAACCATCAGCGGAATGAACCAGTTTCCAAAACCGCCAATCATGGCAGGCATCACCACAAAGAAAACCATGATCAGGCCATGCGCCGTGATTACAACGTTCCAGAAGTGCCCGTCCACCGCGCCTTCGGCATTCAAGAAAAACTGTGTTCCCGGCTCCTGCAGCTCTAGCCGCATCATGATCGAAAAAATACCACCAATGATGCCCGCAACAATTGCGAACGTCAGGTACATCGTGCCGATGTCCTTATGGTTTGCCGAAAACGCCCAGCGTTTCCAGCCAGTGGGCGTGCTATGATCGTCGTGCGAGTGATCGTCTATATGAGCGTGTGCGTCAGCCATCGTAAATTCTCCTAGCCGCGCTATTGCGCAGTCGCGGGTGTATTAACCGCTTCGTTTCTCACAACTTTTATCGGGCGCGGCGAAAGTTCTTCTGCGCTCCCTCCGAAACGTGCCTGTGCCTTGTTTATCCAAGCGTCGAACTCAGCCTCCGGAACCGCGCGAATCATCTGTGGCATAAATGCATGGCCAGAACCACAAAGCTCCGAGCACTGACCATAATAAATGCCCGGCTCATCAATCTCGAACCAGGTTTCATTAATTCGTCCCGGCACAGCATCGATCTTGGAACCGAGTGCCGGCATCGCAAAGGCATGCAGCACATCCGAGGACGTCACCAAAACACGCACTTTTTTACCAACCGGAAGAACGAGGGCTTCATCGGTGGTCAGTAAACGCGGCTGACCTTCCTTGAGCTCATCCTCGGGAACCATGAAGGCATCGAAAGTAAAATCACCATGATCAGGATATTCATAGGACCAGTACCACTGGCGTCCGATTGCCTTAATTGTCAAATCTGCCTCAGCCGTGTCGTCGGTTGCATAGAGCAGTGGCAGCGAGAAAAAACCGATCACAAATAGGATCACGACTGGAACAACGGTCCAGAGAACCTCAATAAGCGTATTGTGAGTGACCTTGGAAGGGATCGGGTTCTTGCTCTCCCGGAAACGGACAATCGCATAAAGCAGTAGCCCCAGCACAAAAATCGAGATCGCAAAAATAACCCAGAGCAGAAAGTCATGGAACAAGGTCATCTGCTCCATGATCGGCGAGTGTGCGTCCTGAAAACCAAGTTGCCACGGTACCGGCTGCTGTGCCATTGCCGGTGCCGCAAAAAAACCAAACAATGCCGCCAGTCCTATAAGGCCCAGACCGCGCATCAAGTGAATTCGGATATTAGTCATACGCTCGCTTCCATCTGGCGGGAATTACGCGAAATCGCCTCGCGTATCGTCCCGTCCGCAAAACCTTCGAACGAGCAAAAAAATAGCCCACCGCACCTCACCCAACAAGTCATCCACCATGCCTTGCAATGCTTTGGGACACCATGTCGCAGCGGGCCTAAACAGGGCCTGTAAAGTGGAATTGTAACCCCAAGTGCTGACAATTGGTCCCTATCCTCCCATATTGTTGGTTAGGGTCGCCCTTCCGACCTCCTCGAAACCAGCAAATGGCCCGCAGCAATGACCGATATCGCCCGCACCGACGATCTGTTTTTCACTCGCACAGGTATGGAGCCGGAGCGCGTCACTCGTCAGGTGAGCGAGGCCCTCGACGGTTCCGATGACGGTGAGCTGTTCCTAGAATACAGCCAAAGTGAAAGCATAACCTTTGACGACGGGCGCATCCGCAACGCGAGTTTCGACACCACACAAGGTTTTGGATTGCGCGCAGTCGCCGGCGAAGCCACCGGCTACGCCCATTCCACTGAACTGAGCGAGGCAGCGATCACCCGCGCCAGCGATACCGTTCGAGCCGTACGCACGGGGCAGGGCGGCACGGTTGCCGAGCCGCCGGCTAATACAAACCGTGTTCTCTATACCGACACTAACCCGCTCGGTGAGATGGCCTTCGAAGACAAGGTCAAATTGCTGGCTGAAATCGATGCCTATGCGCGCGATTCAGACATCCGCGTCCGACAGGTGACTGTATCCCTAGCCGGAACCTGGCAGGCTATACAGATCCTGCGCAGTGACGGTGAACGACGAGCCGATATCCGCCCGCTGGTCCGATTGAATGTCTCACTCATGGTTGGGCAGGGCGACCGACAGGAAACTGGTTCTCACGGTGTTGGGGGCCGCGCCATCTACGATCGTTGGATTTCCCCGGAAAACTGGCAATCTCAGGTCGACGAAGCCTTGCGACAGGCGTTAGTCAATCTCGAGTCTGTCCCAGCGCCCGCCGGAGAAATGCCGGTCGTGCTGGGGCCGGGCTGGCCCGGCGTCTTGCTACACGAAGCCATTGGCCATGGGCTAGAAGGCGATTTCAACCGTAAGAAGACTTCAGCCTTCGCCAATCTTCTTGGCGAACGAGTGGCCGCTCCGGGCGTGACCGTTGTCGATGACGGCACCCTGCCTGACCGACGCGGCTCCATCACCATCGATGATGAAGGTACGCCGAGCGGATCCAATGTGCTGATCGAGGACGGCATCCTGAAAGGATATATGCAGGACCGTCTGAACGCCCGGCTCATGGGTGTGGCGCCAACCGGTAATGGCCGACGCCAGTCATTTGCCCATCATCCCATGCCGCGCATGACCAACACCTACATGCTCGACGGCACCGCCGATCCAGAAGAGTGCATCAAAGCCGCCAAGACCGGTATTTACGCCGTCAATTTCGGTGGCGGCCAGGTTGATATTACCAATGGCAAGTTCGTGTTCAGCTGCACCGAAGCCTATATGATCGAGGGCGGAAAACTCGGCGCGCCAGTCAAAGGCGCCACACTGATAGGCAACGGTCCAGACGCGCTTACGCGGGTAAAATTAATTGGAAACGATTCCAAACTCGATGATGGCGTGGGCACCTGTGGCAAGGACGGGCAATCGGTTCCCGTCGGCGTTGGCCAGCCAACAATGATGTTGGAATACCTAACAGTCGGTGGGACGGCCATTTAACAATCTCCCTGACCTATGCGTTCTCGACAGGTGAGTCGTAAAAGGACGCCGTGTCTGTGCATGACACCGTCGACGTCGAAGGACGCCGTGCCTGC
>JAPKDV010000045.1 GCA_028822385.1 Alphaproteobacteria bacterium | reverse complement strand
AGCCCTCAATCGCATGCATAGCGCAGGACGTTGCGACGTGGCTAGACTTTTGGACCTTACAAAACTGTTCTTCCGCTACATCTTCCAAGAAGTGCGGCTAGAAACCACTGGTTTTCTGGTGTTTTTTTGGAATAGAAAGCAGTGGTATCCCCTAGGGGAGTCGAACCCCTGTTTCCGGCGTGAGAGGCCAGCGTCCTAGGCCACTAGACGAAGGGGACGTCGTGGCACTGCGAAACAGAAACGGCGATATAGCCCAAGCGGGCCCGGTTATCAAGCTGCATTAGAAGACACCGACAGCTGCGCGCGCATTGCTCACGGACGAATTTTGGCCTTAATTTCTCCCGAAGCCGTGTCGATCACGAAGACCCGCGAGCATTTAGCGCGTAGATTAGCCGGACCGTCCGTGACAATGGTCAGCCGATCGCCTGTACTCTGCGTGCCGCGGATGTTGCAGCCGATCGGCAAACCGAGGCGGAGATCATGCAAATCCTTTGCTATCTCCCCGTTGCCTTCTAGGTTCGCCGTCCCGATGATACCCCAAACCACCGTTGCGAATGCCAACAGTATAAAAACCCCCAGAACAATCACCAATGTCCGTAACGCGCCCGTGCTCATAAATCCCTCCAGAAACAGACTGGCAGTCTAGAATTTTGACACAAAAAAACAATCCGCAGATCGAAGAGGTTCTGGTTTCGGCACAACAGGCAGAACAGCGCCTTGATCGCGTGCTTACGGAATCCCTCGACGGTCTTTCACGCTCCCGCTTGAAGGGCCTAATAGAGGCAGGTCATGTGCAGCGCAACACAGACATCTGCCGTCAGCCTTCTCAGAAGGTTGCTGTTGGTGATGCACTGGTCGTAACCATCCCCATCGCGATCGACCCGGTGCCAATCGGCCAGGCGATGGACCTAACAATTCTGCACGAGGATGCCGACCTGATCGTCATCGACAAGCCAGCCGGCCTGGTCGTACATCCGGCACCGGGCAATCCGGACCACACGCTGGTCAACGCACTGATCGCCCATTGCGGCGAAGATCTTACGGGCATTGGCGGGGTTCGCCGTCCTGGCATTGTGCACCGCCTCGACAAGGACACCAGCGGCGTGATGGTGGCTGCCAAAACTTCGCAAGCTCATGCCGCATTAGTGACCCAGTTTTCGGACCGCACCGTCGACCGAGCCTACCGCGCCATAGTCTGGGGTATACCCATCCCCCCTGCAGATAACATCGAAGGGCCTATCGGACGCCACCCGCGCAATCGGAAAAAAATGGCCGTAGTGTCTCGAGGTGGCAAGCATGCTCTGACCCGCTACCGAAGCCTGACAAGTTACTGTGACGGTCTGGCTACCCTGATTGAATGCAAGCTCGAAACCGGGCGCACACACCAGATCCGTGTCCATCTGGCTCACAGGAAACATCCGATTGTCGGTGATTTAACCTATAGTCGCGCCGGGTCGCGCCGGGCGTTGCCAAAAAGCCTTGAACCAGCCGAGACTACCATTCTGACTGAGTTTCCAAGACAGGCTCTGCATGCGTTTCGGTTGGGATTTCTACACCCAACTACCGGTCAACATGTTGATTTTGAAACAGGTTTTCCTCCGGACATCAAAAATCTAAAAACTTTTTTAGAATCTCTCTAAGGCATTGAAGATCAGCACAAAAGCGCCATATTTAAAGGGTAGGTTGAAAAACTCTAATATCAAGCAATGTGCAGGCCCGGTTATCGGGACGACAATAAGGACTTCATGATGGCCACAATGCAGCTCCCTTCCCTGACACCTGACGGAAATCTTTCGCGCTACCTACAGGAGATCCGTAAATTCCCCATGCTAGAGCCACAGGTGGAATTCATGTTAGCCAAGCGCTGGGCGGAACACGAGGATGTTGACGCTGCCCACCAGATGGTTACAAGCCATCTGCGCCTAGTGGCCAAGATTGCCATGGGATATCGCGGATATGGCCTGCCTGTTGCCGAGCTCATCTCAGAGGGTAATGTTGGCCTGATGCAGGCCGTCAAGAAATTTGACGCCGACAAGGGCTTTCGCCTATCAACCTATGCCATGTGGTGGATTCGCGCCTCGATTCAGGAGTATATCCTGCATTCCTGGAGCTTAGTCAAAATGGGGACGACAGCTGCCCAGAAGAAACTATTTTTTAATCTTCGTCGCATGAAAGGCCAGCTGAAAGCCTTTGACGAGGGTGACTTGCCGCCTGAACAAGTCGAATTTATTGCTCGTGAACTAAAGGTTTCAGAGAACGACGTCGTTCAGATGAACCGTCGGCTCGCAGGCCCGGACGGATCCCTCAATGCCCCCCTACGCAATGACGGTGACGGTGACAGTGAGTGGATGGACTGGCTAGTCGATGAATCAGACTCTCAGGAAATCGAACTCGTGGAGCAGGACGAGCTAATCAAGCGTCGAGGCCTTCTGACGCAGGCTATGAAGGCCCTGAACGAACGAGAGCGTCATATCCTGACCGAACGTCGCCTGCGCGAAAATCCGGTGACGCTTGAGTATCTGTCCCAAGTTTACAGCATCAGTCGCGAACGGGTGCGTCAGATCGAGGTCCGGGCATTCGAGAAACTTCAGAAAGCGATGAAAAATCTAACCATCGAGCAGCAAGTTGCTGTCCCCGCCAGCTGAAACAGGAGAACGAGGTCGGGCAGGGCTAGCGGTCTTCTATCGACGGTTTCGCTCCTTCGGAGGTTCGGTAACCCCCTCGCGCCATTCTTCGATCATCCGCCGCCACTCATGCAGCATGGCTTGAGCCGTGCCATCCTAGATGAAGTTAATATGGACCGCTGAGACCTTGGGCATGCCCAACACCAGCGCCCAGACAATCGCCGAATTCGCACGGCTATTCCATGGAATTTACCGCAAGACGGATACTGCGCGACAGATGAGGTAACGGATGGTTAGCGCCCGAAGCGGCTAAACCATCTTCGGTATTGTGTTTAACTCAGTCTGCAAACGGATCACGCACCAAGATTGTGTCGAGACGTTCAGGACTTGTCGAAAGCAACGCAACAGGTGCTTCAATTAATTCCTCGATCCGGCGTACATACTTGACCGCAGTTGCCGGCAAATCGGCCCAGCTCCGCGCTCCAGCGGTGCTGTCGTGCCAGCCCTCAAGTGTCTCGTAGATCGGCTCAACCTGAGCCTGGTCACGAATCCCGGCTGGGAATCGTAAAATATTCTGATCGCCAAGCTTGTATCCGATACAGACTTTAAGCTCGTCCATACCGTCGAGAACATCAAGCTTGGTCAGGGCAATGCCATTAATGCCACCAACTCGGATGGCCTGACGCACCATTACCGCGTCAAACCAGCCACAGCGGCGCTTGCGGCCTGTGACGGTACCAAATTCTCGACCACGCTCACCCAGGAACGCACCCACATCTCCAAAGTCTTCGGTCGGAAACGGACCACTCCCCACCCGCGTTGTATAGGCCTTAGTGATACCCAGAATATAGCCAATCGTACTGGGAGCAACGCCGGCGCCCGCGGCGGCTTGCCCAGCCACAGTATTCGACGATGTCACAAACGGGTATGTTCCATGGTCGACATCGAGCATCGCACCCTGTGCACCTTCGAACAGTATGCGCTTTCCATCGCGCCGTGCCTGATCGAGCCATTCCCAGACGGGTGCTGCGTAAGCCAGCAAAGGCTCGCTGATCTCTGCCAAACGATCCATCAGTTCGACTTTATCGACCTCTTCTGCTCCTAAACCACGCAGCAATGCGTTGTGGTGGAACAGTAGGTGATCGACCCGCTGACTCAGCGTCTCCGGGTCTGCAAGATCGCAAATGCGAATGGCCCGGCGCGCAACCTTGTCTTCATAGGCCGGACCAATTCCACGACCCGTAGTCCCAATCTTATCCGCGCCGCGCGCCTTCTCTATGGCGCCATCCAGATAAGGGTGGAGCGGCAAGATCAAACTGGCATTATCCGCGATCTTCAGTGTCTCGGGATTTATTTCAACACCCATATTCGAGATTTTTTCGATCTCACCGAGCAACGCCCAAGGATCGATAACCACACCATTTCCAATGATGCTGATCTTTCCGGGCCGGACCACTCCAGATGGCAGCAGGCTCAGCTTATAGGTCTTGTCCCCAATGACCAGCGTATGACCTGCGTTATGACCACCTTGGAACCGAACGATAATATCAGCACGTTCGGACAACCAATCGACAATTTTTCCCTTACCCTCGTCGCCCCATTGCGACCCGACAACTGCAACATTTGCCATAAAAATTTCCCTCAGTTGCTCAAATCGCCAATGGCGACCGGCTTCTCATCGACCAAAGCGTGACTACACCCCAACCTTCTGGCTTCAGTTTCATTGTCATGCACGTCCTGCAGGCCGGCGACAGTCGACCAACCGTCTCCACGAAACGCCCGCCCGCTCGAAAAACTTGTCCCCAATGGCAGGTAGAGGAGCTTGCCCAGTTCAGTGTCTGGCAAGGCCCGGAGTACAGAATCCATATAAAGTGAGACACCCGTGGCGGATTCACCAAACTCGGTAATATAACGGCCACCACGAGCCAGTTCCCCGCGCACGCCCTCGGCAAACACCGTAAAGCTGACGCCGGTCTGATATTCAAAGCCCCTGTATTCGACAGGGTCGAGTGTCAGCGAAAGGTCCGGCAATGCGGTACATATACCTTCCACAACGGCGGCCAGACGTTCTACTTCGGCCCGCGCACCTGCAGGCAAATCAATAGATTGCAGTTCTTCAATAACGCCTTTGGCCGGACCGAAAGTCTCGATCATTGCGCAGAGCGCCTTGGCACTGTCGGTGAACAAGAGGCCGTTCTGACGAAAAATTTCTTTCGTGGCATCACTGTCCTTTCGATCAAGTGATGATCGAAGATCCGCAATGTCTCGCCCGCCTAGTTCAATATCCTCTAGTATATTGGCAACAAGGGCCGGAGAGTTGATGTCGATGGTAGGCTCGGAAACACCCGCCGCACGCAAAGCCTCCGCCGCAAGCGTCACAACCTCAATATCAGCATTCACGTCGTCCGGTCCGATCAGCTCCACACCAACCTGCGCGAACTGGCGTTCCGGGCGCATCTGATTGCCGCGAACACGTAAAACTTGGCCTGCATAGGACAGGCGCAAAGGCCGTACTTCGTCAACCAAGCGTGTTCCTGCAATCCGCGCAACCTGTAAGGTGATATCAGCGCGCACCCCCATCATGCGCTGGCTAACCGGGTCCATCAGCCGAAACATCTGTCCAGCAAGGCTCCCACCACCATTTGCGTCAATACCGGCCAGAGTTGATTCGAATTCGATTATTGGCGGTTTGACTTGCAAATAGCCGCACGAACCGAACACATCCATAATTACAGCGATCGTCGACGATTCCTGAGCCGCAAGCGGCGGCAGGAGATCATGTAAACCCGCAGGAAGCAGGGCCTTATTTTCTATTTCATCAGTCATAGCCGCGCGCGGTTTAGCCGGTTTGCGCCAATTCGGCAACGATTTCACAAAAAAAAACCATGACTGGGGGGTATGAAACACAACCCGCTGTCGTCTTTTATGGGAGTACATTGAAACTTGTGGCCAGACCGATCGTAGTGCTCCAGACCTCCAAAATCAGAAATTTAGCGCTTTCGCCTGAACCACATTGGGCAATTCGGTGACCTTCACCAGTACATCGGCCGGCACCGCCTGATCTACCGCAACCAATGCAATGGCATCACCACCCGGCTTGTTACGTCCCAACTGGAAGGTCGCAATGTTTAGACCAGCGTCACCCAGCACCGTACCCAACCCACCAATCAGGCCCGGCTGATCTTCATTAGTAACGTAGAGCATATGGCTCCCCAACTCGGCCTCCATCGGCACCCCCTTTACGTCCACCACGCGCGGGCGGTCCCCACCAAACAGCGTGCCTGCAACACTGCGGGTCTGCTGGTCTGTCACAACTGTCAAACGGATCAGGGTCTGATAGTCGCCTTCGCGGTCTGTTCGCACTTCGGACACTTCGATCCCTCGTTCGCTCGCGACAATCGGCGCATTGACCATGTTCACGCTGTCAAGCAAAGGCGAAAGCAATCCCTGCAATACGGCTGCGCTCAAGGGCTTTGTGTTCAATTCTGCAGCATGTCCTTCATATTCGATGGTCACACTTTTGAGACCAGATTCGGTGAGCTGTCCGGCAAAGCTTCCTAGAAGTTCGGCAAGCCTCATATAGGGCATTAGACGCGGGGCATCCTCGGCAGAAACTGAAGCCATATTGAGGGCATTCGTAACCGCACCATCGAGTAGATAGTCTGCCATTTGTTCGGCGACCTGAATCGCGACGTTCACCTGAGCCTCATCCGTGCTCGCGCCCAAATGCGGTGTGCAGACCAAATTTTCCATGCCAAACAACGCATTGTCCTTGGCAGGCTCAGCCTCGAATACATCCAGAGCGGCACCGGCAACATGACCAGATTCGAGTGCAACCTTGAGGTCGGCTTCCACAACCAGACCACCGCGGGCACAGTTGATTATCCGTATTCCAGGCTTGGTCTTAGCAATCGCAGTAGTATCGATAATGCCCCGGGTCTGGTCGGTTAGCGGCGTGTGTAGACTTATGAAGTCAGCGCGCTTGAGAAGCTCGTCGAGCTCAACTTTCTCGACCCCAATTTCCCTAGCACGCTCCTCGCTCAGAAACGGATCAAACGCCACGACCTTCATCTTAAGTCCCAGCGCTCGATCGGCAACGATCGAACCAATATTGCCGCAACCGACAATCCCGAGGGTCTTGGCGGTCAACTCAACACCCATGAAACGGGACTTTTCCCACTTGCTCTGATGGGTGGAGGCATTGGCTTCGGGAATTTGACGCGCAAGCGCCATCATCATCGCAATAGCATGTTCCGCGGTGGTGATGGCATTCCCGAACGGTGTGTTCATCACCACGATGCCACGCGCTGTAGCTTCGGCGACATCAATATTGTCGACGCCAATACCAGCGCGTCCGATCACCTTCATATTAGCTGCGGCTTCCAAAACCTTCTGGGTCGCCTTGGTGGCCGAGCGCACTGCCAGACCATCATAGTCACCGATGCAAGCGATCAGCTCATCCTCGGACATTCCGATCTTGACCTCAACATCAATACCGCGTGCTTCGAAAATCTCTTTCGCGCGGCCGCTCATTTTATCAGAAATCAGTACCTTAGGCATTGGGAGTCCTTCCGCAGATAG
This sequence comes from Alphaproteobacteria bacterium, assembly GCA_028822385.1. Classification (GTDB taxonomy): domain Bacteria; phylum Pseudomonadota; class Alphaproteobacteria; order UBA6615; family UBA6615; genus JABJAG01. The sequence continues at coordinate 8,461 of JAPKDV010000045.1, read as the reverse complement.
GGCGGGAATATCGTGAAAAGAAAAACGGTCTGCGGGCGCAATTAAGCGGCCGAAGCACCATGTTCTGTTTTTACTGTTTCGTAAGCCCAGTCGAGCCAAGGCATCAAAGCCGTGAGATCGACGGCTTCTATGGTAGCACCCGCCCAGATACGAAGGCCGGGCGGCGCATCGCGATACGCCCCCACGTCAAACGCCACACCTTCCTTGTCGAGCAAAGTGGCAACCGCCTTAGCCGCGGCCGCCTGCTCTTTTTCGGTAAGCTCTACGAACCACGGGTCACCGATAGTCAGGCAAACACTCGTGGTCGACCGCGTCGCCGGGTCCACTGCCAGGAACTCCGCCCAGTCTGAGCTGGAAACCCAATCCGCGATCACCGCAAAATTCGTGTTCGAACGTGCGATCAGCCCCTCAATGCCACCTATCGAACGCGACCAGTCGAGGGCATCAAGGTGATCTTCGACGCAGAGCATCGACGGCGTGTTGATGGTGCTGCCTTGGAAGATACTTTCATTCAGCTTGCCACCCGTGATCATACGGAAAATCTTTGGCATCGGCCACGGCGGAGTGTAGCTCTCAAGTCGTTCAACGGCCCGTGGGCTGAGCGCAAGCATGCCGTGCTGCGCTTCACCACCGAGCACCTTCTGCCAAGACCAGGTGACCACATCGAGCTTGTCCCATGGCATATCCATAGCAAAGGCGGCCGAAGTCGCATCACACATGGTCAGCCCTTCACGATCTGCAGGGATCCAATCGCCATCTGGCACACGTACACCCGAAGTCGTACCGTTCCACGTGAACACCACATCGCGAGAAAAATTGACCGCGTCCAGATCCGGCAGCGCACCATAGGACGCCTCCAGAACCCGCGTGTCGTCGAGCTTGAGCTGTTTGACGATATCGGAAACCCAGCCCTGCCCGAAGCTTTCCCAGGCAAGAATATCCAAACCGCGTGCGCCGAGCATGGACCACATAGCCATTTCGAACGCCCCGGTGTCGGACGCGGGTACGATGCCAATGCGGTAATTTTCAGGAATCCCAAGAATTGTACGGCTGTCCTCAATCACGCGCTGGAGTTTAGCCTTGGGGCCCTTTGCACGATGGGACCTGCCAATACTGGCGTCGTTGAGCACATCAAGCGACCAACCGGGTCGTTTTGCACAGGGTCCAGATGAGAAAAAGGAAGATGCCGGACGGATGTCTGGCCGGAGAATTAGATCAGTCATGTTACGCGTTCCTTACAGAACGTTGCACCCCGTTGGGGGAGTGTGGCCCAATGCGGAAAGTAGAAGTATTTGGCTGAGGGTCAATAGACTGATTGTCGCATTGCACCAGAGAGATCAGGACAGCCCGTAACACTAAGGTCCCACAGAGCTGAAAATAATTCAGACAATGATCAGCAACAGGTTCTCTACTCGAATGAAATCCGTGAATCGATAATTTATTGTCACTATCACCAGCAAGTTCGTCTGCTAACCAATACACGCCCCGGAACTACGACATGTCCGGATCATCCACGTGCGCGGATCATAATGATTGTCTCAAACGTCGCCACAATTCCCACCGTATTGCTGACCGTGAAGGCCAGTCGCACCACCCCCCGGCTGGGATCAGATTTAGATACTCGCGCCTCCACAACCTCAATGACAGTAGACAAGGTATCGCCCGGGCGCACGGGTGCCACCCAGCGAATTTTGTCCAACCCTGGCCCACCGAGCCCATTCCCTTCAATAATGCCGGTTCGGATAAACTGGCCTGTAGCAACGGCGACAGTCTGAAATCCGCTCGCAATCAAACCTTCAAAGACAGTGCCCTTGGCGGTCTCTATATCTGTGTGGAATGGCTGCGGATCATAACGCCGCGCAAACCAAATGATCTCTTCAGCATCCAGCGTGACCGGTGCAGTCTCGATGCGTCGTCCAATGGTCAGATCCTCAAGATACCAGCCGCTCATGCCGCGTTCTCCGTCGGACGACGGCGTAGGAACGTCGTAGTCATAAAACGGGACACATCCTGACCGTCGGCCATGGTCCGGAACTGCAGGCGAATAATGCCGCGATCCAAGCGCGACTTCGATTCACGTATCTCGAGAACCTCGACCTTGGTGACCAGCGTATCCCCGGGGCGCACCGGCGCCGACCAGCGCACTTCGTCCATCGCTGGGCCGCCAAGCGAATTCTCGCCAATCAAACCGAGCCGGATAAACTGGGCGAAGGCCACACCAATCGTCTGATGACCACTCGCGATCAATCCCTTGAAAAACGTGTCCTTCGCACCCTCGGGGTCCGTGTGGATAACCTGAGGGTCGTAGCGCCGGGCAAATTCGATGATGTCGGCCTGGCTCAGCGTGACTGGTTCGGTTTCAAAAACCTGCCCCACGGAGAATTCTTCGAGATAGCGTGCTGCCATCGGTTCGCTCCTTGAATTTCGGCAGCGATGTTAGCGGTTTGGCTGGTCAGAATAAAGCCATCAGTGATCGGATTCGTGCTTCTCCGCCTAGGCAGGCTCCCATACCTTTAACTGGAATGCAGAGCCGCGCAGAACCAGATGAAACTCACCATGCCCGAAAGCCAATTTCGCATGCTATACAGTGAGATCCGAAGCTTCAATCAGATCAGCCTGCCCAAAGCTGGTGGCAAGATCGGCCCGTGTGGCGTTAGGGTCATCAATTCCGTTAACGGCCAGTCCGCAAACGCCGCACGATGTTGCCGCGACCAGACATTCGCCGTTGCGTTTCCACTCCTAGGCGTAAGGGCTTCGTAGATCACGAATGGATCATGAAAACGACCGGGACCAGGCAGAAGCAGCATTCCGGCTCAGGTCTGAATTTGATGACATAAAAATACGTCCCGCGACCGCCAAACCTCACCCCATTCTTGCGGGTTCAGCTGTGCTCGCGCTGGACCATTATCACGCCGAATAGAATGATAGCTGTAGCCATCAATAGTGGCAGCGTGATGGGCTCCCCAAGAAGCAGTGGTGCAAGAGCAATTCCCAACGGCGGTTGAAGTAACTGGAGTGCGCCAATTTCGGCCACCCCGCCATCGGCCAGTGCCCTGTTCCAGAGCAGATACGCGACGATCGTCGAGCCCCAGCCCAGTGCCAGAATGGAAATCCAGCCGTCTCGGTCAATCGCCATCAGGGCTTCAGAGCCCGAATGCAGCACCACAACAGGGAACAACACGGCCGCTGCGACCACAATCGACCACATGGTCACTGTAACCGAGCCGATCTGCCGGGTGAGCCGGGCGCCAGCGACATAGCCAACAACACCCAGAAACATACCCAGGAAGACCAACGCATCCCCCTGCCAGGTGACGCCCTCTACTTCGATACCAATCGCTTCCCAGATCAAAAGGATGGCGCCGAACGTGCCGGTGGCGATCCCTATCCACCATGGCCAAGCAGGCATCCGTCGATCGATGATTGCCGAGATGATGCCAGCCATCACTGCACCAAATGCCGTCCCCGCTGCCGCATGCCCAGCCGTTGTGTGCTGTACGCCCAAGCTAAAGATAACCGGAAATAGGACCAATCCACCCATGCCGGAGATAATCACCAGAGTTATGGCATTACGGGTGAGCGGAATGCGGTGGCGACCAAGCAGAATCACCAGTGTAGCAACTGGGACAGCTACCATCGCCCGCAATGCACCGACCGTAACACCATCAACGGTTGCTGTCGCCAGCTTGGTAAACACCGGCGTTGCCCCATAGATGAACACAGCGATCAGCGCAGTGGCGTAGAGGCGGGCGAGATTGGTTTGGGGCATACCGACCACGGGACGTTTGAAGTTAAGTTCAGCGCCGCTGGACTAGCCCGACGCCCAATAGGATCACTACCGTGGCTCCCAAAAGCAGTGGGGTCAACGGCTCCTTCAGGAAGATGGCAGCCAGCGCTATCCCAACAATTGGCAACGCGAACTGCCAGACGCTTATCCGACCAATGCCACCGCGTGACAGCGCATAGAACCAAGACATATAGGCAAAAATTGACGATCCGGCGGAAAGATACAGAATCGACACCCAACCCATCACGGGAAGAGCCTCAAACTCTGCCGCTGTGACGCGGGTCAAAAGGAAGGGCAGTAAAATAAGCCCACTGATTACGACACTCCACATGGTGACCGCCGGGGCCCCAAAACGCGGCGTCAGCCGCCCGCCGAAAATAAAGCTCATCGCCGCGGAAAACCCACCCCCAATAACTAGGAGATCGCCTTCCCAGGTGGCTCCGGCAGCACTCACTCCGATGGCTTCAACAATCAGGATAACCGCACCGACAAATGCGACGGATATCCCAGCCCACCAACGCAGTTGCGGCCAGCGGCGCTTCGCAGCAGCTTCTAGAAGTCCGGCAAAAACCGGTGTCGCCGCAGCAGCCACAGCAGCATGCCCCGCCGTTGTGAGGGCCACACCCATGGTGAATAGGACCGGAAACCCGATCAGACCCGTTATCGCTGTGGCGACAATGTCAAACAAGTCACGTCCCCGCCAGGGCAAGGCCAGACGCAGGGCAATGATCAACAGGATGGCAAAAGGAATTGATGCCACTGTGCGCATCAAGGCCAGATCGAACCCGCCAATAGTGTCTGTCGAGAGCTTAGTCATCAGAGGCGATCCACCCCAGACCATCACAGTGAAAAGCGCACCAAGCGTCGCAAGAGAGAAAAACCCTGAAACGGGGCTTATCGCCTGCGGGGATGGTTTCCTGTCAGCCAAGTTCAGCGCTCGATCTGTGTGGGATCAAACGTGACCGCATGATTAAGCGGCCCGTAACCGCCACCAAAACCCGGCGCTGAAAGAATCGCGGCTCGCACATATTGGCGTGCCCTAGCGACGGCATCCACCAACGCGAGCTTCTGCGCGATACCCGCTGCAATTGCTGATGCCAGCGTGCAACCAGTACCGTGGGTATTAACGCTATCGATACGCGGACCGGTAAACCGAACAGTTTCGTCGGGAGTGATCAAAAGATCAACAACTTCAGCACCCTCAATATGCCCGCCTTTCACTAATACAGCTGCCCCGCCATGTTTTAGCAAAGCTTCACCCGCACGCCGTTGCCCGGCTTCGTCTTCGACTTTGATCCCAGTCAGAGCCGCGGCCTCGGGTGCATTTGGTGTGAGGACAGTTGCAAGCGGTAGAATCAGCGAAACCAGAGCCGAATGGGCGCCATCGTCGAGTAGTTTTGCCCCACCTTTAGACACCATGACCGGATCAGCGACCAAAGGAACATCACCCGCGCATGCCAAGAGCACACCTGCGACGGTTTCAATTACCTCTACGCTATGGAGCATCCCTGTCTTGATACAATCCGCCCCAAGGTCATCCAGAACGACACCCATTTGCTGAGCAACAAAAGCAATGTCCACCGGGTAAATGCCGTGTACGCCATGAGTGTTCTGAGCAGTAAGGGCTGTGATCGCCGTCATCGCAAAACCGTTGAGTGCGGTCACAGCCTTGATATCGGCTTGAATACCGGCACCCCCGCCAGAATCCGAACCCGCCACGATTAGAACACGTCCATCCATCGCCCTATTCCGGGTTCAAGCTGCAGCTGCGGAAATGGCATCGACGATGTCGTCGACGATCTCTGTCACCAGACCCTCGTCAGGCCCTTCGGCCATCACACGGATCAGTGGCTCGGTGCCCGATGGGCGGATCAGAATACGTCCATCACCGCTGAGCTTTTCTTTACCTGCCGATACCACAGTCTTCACATTCGGTGCATCCATCACCGAGCGATCAGGGACCCGGACATTCTTGAGTACCTGCGGATAGGGCTCGAACACACGGCAGAACGTACTCATCAATGAGTCGGCTTCAACTTTCGCCGCAAGCACCTGCAAAGCTGCAATTAAACCATCGCCCGTCGTCGAATATTCACTGAGGATCAGATGTCCGGATTGCTCGCCACCCAAATTGAACTCACCCGCGCGCATGCGTTCAAGCACATAGCGATCCCCGACCGATGTACGGTCGAGGCTCAAGCCGATGCTTTCGAGATATTTCTCTAATCCCAGATTGGACATCACAGTTGCCACCACGCCCCCGCCAGTAAGGCGACCAGCTGCGTGCCATGAACGTGCGATCATCGCCATAACCTGATCACCATCCACGACCGCACCGTTTTCATCACACAGGATCACCCGGTCCGCATCGCCGTCCAGGGCCACTCCGAGGTCAGCTCCATGGGCTACAACCTGCTCCTGCAAAACGGATGTCGAGGTGGCGCCACAGTCGCGGTTGATATTAGTGCCATCCGGCTCAATTGCTATCGGCAGAACATCGGCACCCAGCTCATGGAACACGCGGGGAGCGACCTTGTAGGCCGCGCCATTGGCGCAATCGACAACAATTTTAAGACCATCAAGCCGCAGATTGCGCGGAAAGCTGTGCTTTACAAATTCAATATAGCGACCCGGCGCATCTTCCAGACGGCGCGCGCGTCCCAGTTGATGGGATTCGGCCAGATGGTCTAGAAGTCCGTTCTCGATCAGCTCTTCGATTTCCTCCTCAACCTCATCCGAAAGCTTGAAGCCGTCTGGGCCGAACAGTTTTATTCCATTGTCTTCATAGAGATTGTGAGAAGCTGAAATCATCACACCCAGATCAGCTCGCAAAGACAATGTCAGCATCGCAACAGCTGGCGTCGGCATCGGCCCGACTAGAACTACATCCATGCCCATGGCTGCAAACCCGGCCTGCATCGCAGGTTCGATCATATAGTTGCTCAGGCGGGTATCCTTGCCAATCACAACCAGATGACGATGATCGCCACGTGTAAAACGATGCCCTGCCGCCATGGCAACGCGCAAAGCCGTTTCCGCCGTCATGGGCTCTTGGTTAGCCTTGCCACGGATGCCGTCTGTGCCAAATAATTTATATACCATATCGGGTCTCGCGCGTTTTCATTATCGCCTTATAGCACCGCGCCCGTGACCGTTAACATTTCTGTCACCCGATCACGCCGGTCTGCGCCTGCCAGATAGTGAATGCAGCTCGGGTCTCCGCCACGTCGTGCACCCGCACAATCTGTGCACCTTGGCCGACAGCAACCAGCGCAGCCGCCACCGAGCCTGCTACTCGCGATGCCGGATCATCTTCCCCGGTCAACGCACCGATAAAGCTTTTACGTGACAAGCCGACAGCGACGGCACACCCAAGACCGTGAAAGACCCCCAATTGCGCCAGAAGGCGGACATTGTGGTCTATCGTCTTGCCAAAGCCAAACCCGGGATCGATGGCGATGCGATCCATAGAGATTCCAGCTTCCACACAAGCCCATACGCGAGTTGTCAGCCAGGCAAAAACATCGGCTGTCACATCCTGATAGGCGGGGAAATCCTGCATCGTTTGAGGCATCCCCTGCATGTGCATCAGAACAATCGACGCATGCGACTGCGCGACGGCCTCAAGCGCCCCAGGCCCTGTCAGAGCCATCACGTCATTCACAATGGTAGCGCCGACCGCGATGGCTTCACGCATCACCGTGGCGTGCCGTGTGTCGATGGAAACGCAAACCCCAGCACCTGCGAGCGCCTCAACAACCGGCAAAACGCGTGCAAGCTCAGCCTCATGTGAAATCGGATCAGCACCCGGGCGCGTAGATTCGCCACCGACATCAATCATGTCGGCGCCTGCCGTGATCAGTTCATGGGCAAAAGCGATGGCGGCATCGGGCGCGTCGTGGTCACCCCCGTCAGAAAAACTATCCAGCGTAACATTACAAACACCCATGATGCGTGGCCCGGATCCGGCACCCGAAAGCGCCAATTCGGCAAAATCAGCGCGCGGGCTAGTCAGGGCTTCAATGCGCCGTGCCGGGGACGCATCGCCCGACGTGCTGGACTTTATCGCCCAGTTACGCATTTCACCAGCGGTCAATATATCGTCGCCTATACGCCCGTGGGTGAAGGCTATCGGCCCACCCGCCAGCGCAAAACCGCCACCGGATTCACAAAGGTCGAGAGCCGACCGGCCGGAAACCAGACCGAGTGGCTCTATAGCCTGCGTGGGTTTTGTGGGATCAAGATCAAAAAGGGGCTCCCGCTGATCTGCGAAAGCCCCTTTGGAATTATTCATAATCGCAAATTCGCGAACTCGTCAGCCCTGAGGCTGCGGTTCCGGCTCCATGCCACCGCTCGGACGGTCCTTCTTATTCGCCTTTCCACTGGAGGGAACGGACGAACGCGGCCGGTTAGATGAACCGGTGTCGTCACTGTCAGGGCGGTCGATCGGCAGGCCCTTGAGAAGATTTTCAACTTCTGCTCCGGACAGAGTTTCATATTCGAGCAAACCGTTGGTGACTGTATGCAGCTCATCGATGTTTTCTGTAAGGATACGCTTAGCTTCGGATTCTGCGTTGTCGATTAACAAACGAATTTCATCGTCGATAATCTTAGCCGTCGCGTCAGATACGTTCTTGTGCTGCGACACCGAGTGACCCAGGAAAACCTCTTCCT
>JAPKDV010000179.1 GCA_028822385.1 Alphaproteobacteria bacterium | reverse complement strand
CCCAGCTTGGTTCGACGGCCATTGGGAAATGTCCAAGTGATCTGTGTTCGCGGTTAGCGGATGCCGATCGAACAGCTTCAGCGCTCACCAGGGTAAGACTGATAGAAATTTAGCAATATACTGCAAATTATGAGATTATTGGGATCTTATGTGCATTTATATGCTGATTCATGTTTCGTTTACCCCTACGATGAAGCATCACTGTGCTGAGGTGTCAAACGTCGCATGATTATCAATTTCGAAACCGATCCGACACGTTATCGCCACTGGCGGCTTACCACCGCTGGCGAGACGGCAACTCTGACCCTTGATGTAGATGAGGCCGGTGGCCTGTTTGAAGGCTATGAGCTGAAGCTCAATTCCTACGACCTTGGTGTTGATATTGAACTTGCTGACGCGATTCAGCGGCTGCGGTTTGAGCATCCGGAGGTCAAGGTAGTGGTGATGCGTTCGGGCAAGGAGCGAGTGTTCTGTGCCGGTGCCAATATCCGGATGTTGGCGGGTGCCAGTCACGGCCACAAAGTCAATTTCTGCAAGTTCACAAACGAGACGCGCAATTCGATCGAAGATGCCAGCCGGCATTCCGGCCAGCGCTACATGGTGGCGGTAACCGGCGCGTGCGCGGGAGGTGGATACGAACTGGCGCTCGCCACCGATTATATCCTGCTGGTTGATGATGGCTCCACGACCGTATCACTGCCGGAAGTGCCACTTTTGGCAGTGTTGCCGGGCACTGGCGGTTTGACCCGTATCATCGACAAGCGTCAAGTGCGCCGCGATCTCGCCGATGTGTTCTCGACGACGGAGGAAGGCGTGCGCGGACAACGTGCTGTTGACTGGAAACTGGTCGACGAAATTGCCCCAGTATCCAAAATGGCAGATACAATTGCCGCCCGCGCTGGCGTGATTGCCGCAACATCCCAACGCCCGAGCGACACTGCGGGCGTCGTGCTTGGTCCGCTAGATCGGACGTTCACTGATACTGGCTTGCTCTACTCGATGGTCGCTGTCGATATTGATCGTGAGTCACGTCTAGCGACTGTCATGGTTACGGCCCCCGATGCCAAACCGCCAGCCAGTCCGGCGGAAATAGTGTCCCAGGGTGACTGTTTCTGGCCGCTATGCGCTGCGCGCGAACTTGACGACGCGTTTCTGCATCTGCGTTTTAACGAGCGTGATGTTGCCGTTGTGCAGTTTCGAACCGAAGGTGATGCCGCGACGATGCTGGCCCATGACGCCTTTCTCGCGGCCCATGACGACAACTGGCTGGTGCATGAAATTTGTCTGCTCTGGAAACGTGTGCTCACGCGCATCGATCTGACTTCGCGCTCGATGGTGGCACTTATTGAACCGGGCAGCTGCTTTGTCGGGACGCTAGCCGAGCTCGCCTTTGCTGCCGACCGCAGTTATATGGCGCTTGGAAAGTTCGAAGGCGACCACCAGCTCGAGGCCGAGCTAGCTTTATCGGCCATGAATTTTGGGCCTTATCCGATGTTGAACGGCCTGACCCGTTTGCAAACCCGCTTTCTTGGAGATGCTGCAGCATTGGCACGTGTGGCGGGTGTGCGTAACGAACCGCAACTTGCAGATGCCGCGCTCGCGCTTGGCCTTGTCACAGTCATTCTCGATGATATCGACTGGGAAGATGAAATTCGTATCTTCCTAGAGGAGCGCGCGAGCTTCTCTGCCGATGCGCTAACCGCGATGGAAGCCAATCTGCGCTTTGCGGGCCCTGAGACAATGGAGACCAAGATTTTTGGCCGCCTGACCGCCTGGCAGAACTGGGTATTCCAGCGACCCAACGCTGTTGGCGAGGACGGCGCGCTGCGTCGTTACGGCACCGGTCGCCAGCCCGACTTTAACACCGAACGCATCTGACCTGCCCAGGACCATCAAAGGAACCTGCCATGATCGATATCGACACTGTCAGCTACGACACGAAAATTCCTAACAATGTTGGCCTGTCAGAGGACCGACGTGTTCTTAAGGCGCTTGAGAAATGGCACCCCGGCTATATCGACTGGTGGAAGGAGATGGGGCCGGAGGGCTTCCAGGACTCGTTGGTCTATCTGCGTACGGCGGTGAATGTCGGCGCGGGTGGCTGGGCTAAGTTCGACTACGTCCGTATGCCGGAATATCGCTGGGGCATCTTGCTGGCACCTCAGGAGGAAGACCGCGTCGTGCCGTTCGGCGAGAATTTTGGCGAGCCTGTCTGGCATGAAATTCCCGGCGAGCATCGCGCGCTGGTGCGACGGATGCTAGTGATCCAGGGCGATACTGAACCCGGCTCGGTCGAACAGCAGCGCCATCTCGGCGCCACCGCACCCTCGCTCTATGATCTGCGCAACCTGTTTCAGGTCAATGTCGAGGAAGGTCGTCATCTTTGGGCGATGGTTTATCTGTTGCAGAAATATCTCGGCCGCGATGGCCGCGAAGAAGCCAATGATCTGCTGATGCGCCGCTCGGGTGACCCCGACAAGCCGCGCATGTTGGGTGCCTTCAATGAGGCAACGCCAGATTGGCTCTCGTTCTTCATGTTCACCTTCTTCACTGACCGTGACGGCAAGATGCAGCTCGAAAGCCTTGCGCAATCTGGCTTTGATCCGCTGTCGCGCACCTGTCGCTTCATGCTGACCGAAGAAGCTCATCATATGTTCGTTGGTGAGACTGGCGTTGGGCGCACCATACAGCGAACCTGCGAAGCGATGAAGGCAGCGAACATTGATGACCCATATGACGTCGACCGGATCCGTGCGCTTGGCGTGATTGACCTGCCGACGATTCAGAAGAAAGCGAATTTGCACTACGCCTTGTCGCTTGACCTATTTGGTTCTGAGGTTTCAACAAACGCCGCAAACGCCTTTAACTCGGGCATCAAGGGTCGTTATCACGAGACGCGCATTGGTGATGATCACCGGCTGGTCGATGACACCTACCCGGTGGTCAAGTTGGTGTGCGGTGTGCCCACGATGGTTGACGCACCAGCGCTGACGGCGCTCAATATGCGGTTGCGAGATGACTACATCAATGATTGCACCCGCGGCATTGCTCGCTGGAACCGTATTCCAGCGGGCATCGGCATCGATTTTGAGATGACCTTGCCCCACCAAGCCTTTTTTAGGCAGATCGGTGAGTTCGCGAATGTCCGCATATCACCCGACGGCGTTGTTCTCGA
>JAPKDV010000044.1 GCA_028822385.1 Alphaproteobacteria bacterium | reverse complement strand
ACGCCTTCGATTTCGAGTGGATCAACAAGGCGCTTCTGCATGACGGCTACAAGCGCACGACAAGCATGTTCACCGGCTCCGACATGGCGCCGGTCGGACCACCCGCCGGCGCCGAGCTTGCTTTACTCGAACCCTGGCGCGGTAAGATTCCCAACGCGGTTTTCGGCCCGCCTTACGCGCCGCCCATAACCGATGGCTTAGGGCGTCCGCGTACTAATCTGAAACACGCCGCTACCCTACTCGACGGCGCTGGCTGGACCATCAAGGATGGGATGCGCGTTAACGCTAATGGTGAACCTTTACAAATCGGGATTACCATTCGACGACCCTCGAATGAAAAAATTGTGCTGGCCTATGCACGCAATCTGAAACGTCTGGGGATTAAAACATCCGTGCGGCTGGTCGAATCCGCCCAGTTTCAGGGGATGATCGATACCTATGATTTCGACATGGTGTTTGGTTTTTGGGGGGTCACCTTGTCACCGGGGAACGAGCAGCAGAACTACTGGGGGGCCCAGACCTCTAACCAGCCTGGTGGGCGTAACTGGGCAGGAGTAGCTGATCCCGCAATCGACGCCATGATCAACGCACTAGGTACGGCACGAAACCGTCGCGAGCTGGTCGCCGCCGCGCGCGCGTTGGACCGAATCCTGATGTGGAACCACTACGTGATGCCGCTCTATCACGACCCCGGCCAGCGCCTCGCGCTTTGGACCCGGATCGCTCGTCCCGAGGCCGTGCCCGTCTACGGGCTGCGCCTAGAAACCCTCTGGAGCGCCGAAGCCAAATAACGCCGCCTAAAGCCGGCTGGCTACCAGATTAGCGAGTTTCACCTGTGGGCGTGGTCCGACATGGGCAATCACCTCACTTGCGGCAATGCCACCGATCCGCGCGCAGGTTCCTAGATCCTTGCCTTGCGTGAAACCTGAAAGGAACCCCGCGGCGAATTGATCACCAGCACCTGTGGTGTCAACAACGGAGCTCACCGGTTCGGCATCAACCGCATGGACCACGTCACCCGACACCACAACCGAACCCTTTTCAGATCGGGTAAGCGCGGCAATGCGGCAATCTCCACGCACCTGCTGCAGGGCGTCATCGAAGTTACTAACCTGATATAGCGAGATGATCTCGTCTTCATTGGCGAACAAAATATCAACGTGATTTGTCACGAACTCGCGGAACGAATCGCGATGGCGGTCAACGCAGAACGGATCGGACAGGCTGAGTGAGACCAATCGGTTTTTGGCCGCCGCCAGTCGAGCCGCGCGCAAGAACGCGGCCTTTGCTTCGTCGCGATCCCAGAGATAACCCTCAAGATAGGTCACTTTTGCCCGGGCCACCAGGTCTTCATCAATATTCTCCGGTCCGAGATTGACGCTGGCACCAAGGAAGGTGTTCATCGTGCGCTGCGCATCCGGCGTGATTAGGATCAGACAACGGGCCGTCGGCGGACCTTTGGTCGCCGCAGGGGTTGAATACTCTACCCCGATCGAACGGATATCGTGGGTGAAGATATCGCCAAGCTGGTCATCCCGGACACGCCCGATAAAGGCACATTTCGCGTTCAGGGACGCCAATCCCGCCGCCGTATTCCCCGCCGATCCGCCGGAGGTTTCAACGCCCGCTGACATCTGACCATAGAGCGCTTCGGCCTGATCGGCATCAATCAGCGCCATCGTACCCTTCACCATGTTGAGCTTTTCGAGGGTTGCGTCGTCGGTCTGGACCAACACATCAACAATTGAGTTACCAACGCACAGAACGTCGAGCTCTCCAGCTTGGGCTGCCGTATCGGTCATGAAAACTCCGGATCTATAAGGTGAGAGAACGGGTAAATTTCCGCGCGAGTATAGCGGCGACATCCGGTCAGACAATGGGCGATCGGCCGCAGGCCGCCACTGGCAACAATCGAGGTTTTCGAGCTAAACTCGCACCCATGGTCTCCGCATTCTTCAAGGCATTTAATGACCTCGGAAACCCGCGCCTGCGGGTCTATCTTTGGCAGACGGTCCTGCTCAGTCTCACAACGGCAATTCTGGTGTGGGGGGGACTATCCTGGGCGCTGTTCAACACAGAGATGGTCGGTGAACTACCCTGGGTTGGCGGCTTGATCGAGATGGCAGCCGATTATCTAGGTGTGGCGGTAGCCTTCGTCCTGATGGTCTTCCTTCTACCTGCATTCATGGGCCTGTATGCGAGTTTCTATATAGAGGCGATCTGCAGTGTTCTGGAAGCGCGCCACTATCCTGGGATTGCGCAGCCCAAGAAACAGACAATCCTAGAAGGTTTAAAGATCAGCGTTAAATTCGCCATCTTGCTAATCACTCTAAATATTCTGTTGCTGCCCCTGATCTTCATACCACCGGTCTACTTTATCGCCGGATGGGCCATAAATGGCTTTCTACTCGGCCGAGAATATCTGGAAATGGTTGGCTTTCGCCGGATGAACGAGGACGAAATCGTCGCATATAGGACATCCAAAAACGGTACCATTTATATGACCGGACTAGTCTTGGCGCTGGTTGCGACGATTCCGTTGGTTAATCTTCTGTTGCCCTTCTTGGGTACGTCTATGATGTTGCACTGTTTTGAGCGCACGCGGCCTAAAAAAATATCAGGATAAACACAATAATAATAACAACTTAAGAAATTTTATCGACAGGTTAGTGTAAATAGGATACCCAACTAACATGAGATCAAGTGCGAAATCGGGGGCCGCAGCCATGAGCGCAGACGTCGACGACAAGAATAAGCGACCAGATCTCGATCTGAGCTTCCTAGGGCAAAAGCCTTCCCGGGCCGCTCAAACCCCTAATCTTAATAAACCTAGTGAGCGGCCCGATGACAACGCACCCCGCGCCAGCAACCAGCAGAATGCTAAAACCCTCACGATTAGTAGAGACATATCGCTAAAAGGCGACATCGCCGAGTGTGACTCCCTGATTGTCGAGGGTCATATCGAGGGGACATTGGACAGTGCGCGTGCGCTGGAAGTTTCAAGGGGGGGGCGCTTTGTCGGCTCTGCCAAGGCCGAAACTGCAACCATTAGCGGTCGTTTTGACGGCGATCTGCAAGTGGTAAGCGCTCTGCGCATCACAGCGTCGGGGAAAGTTACCGGCACGGTGTCTTATGGCCGCCTCGAAATCGAGCAGGGCGGCGAAGTGCTTGGAGATATAAGTGTTTATGGATAGCAACCGGCGCGATGCGCCATCACGGATTGCCATACTCTCCGCCGCCATCATCACGGTGCTCGTAGGCGTCTTTATTTTCGCCGCCTGACCGATGTTCTCCCGATTCAGTATGATCCTCGCCGGGAGCCTGGCACTCGCAGGTTGTTCGTCAGCCCAGCCAGAAGCTAGTCAAACTCGTCAACCGGCATCGCCACCGTCGCAGACAGTCATCCTCAAAGTTCAGCCAGCCGCACCCGCTACGCCGCGCAGCGCAGCCCCACGCGCAACCATCACAGATTTGATGGGCACAGTTGCTTCCCGCATCGATCAGCTTCTTGGCGCACCGGAGATCGTGCGCCGTGAAGGGCCGGGCGAATTACGTCTTTACAGAAGCCCGTCCTGTGTCCTGCACGTGTTCCTTTATCCAAGCAGCGGCATCTATCAAGCTACCCATATTGAAGCGCGGACAGACAGAACGCTGCAGGGCCCCGCACAAAGGGAACGCTGCGTAGCAAGTTTTTTCTAAAACCGTGCGACGCGGTCAGAACGTAGTTTTTGCCTTATAGCTACACACATCAGCTACCGCGCAGACCGGGCATTCCGGCTTGCGCGCCTTACATACATAACGCCCGTGCAAGATCAGCCAGTGATGCGCGTGCTGCATATAATGCGCCGGAATGCGCTTCATCAGCCGGTCTTCAACAGCCCGGACACTCTTGGCCGGCGCCAGTCCCGTACGATTAGAAAGACGAAAAATATGCGTGTCGACGGCCATGGTCGGTTTACCAAATGCCGTGTTGAGCACTACATTCGCAGTCTTTCGGCCGACACCGGGTAATGCTTCGAGCGCCGCCCGAACATGGGGCACTTCGCTTCCATGTTCACTGACCAGCATCTCACTTAGCGCAATCACGTTCTTGGCCTTGGTGCGAAACAACCCAATCGTCCGGACATGCTTGATCAGTTCTCCCTCACCCAGCGCGACCATTTTCCCGGGCGTGTCGATAGTCTTGAACAATTCTTTCGTCGCCTTGTTTACCCCCACATCCGTAGCCTGAGCCGATAACACGACAGCCACCAGCAAAGTGTAAGTATTCCGGTATTCCAGTTCCGTCTGCGGTTGTGGGTTCGCCTCCGACAGCCGCCGGAAGAATTCTTCAATCTGGTCTTTTTTCATTAATGCCATAGCCCAGCAATCTAACCTGTTTCTTCCACGCAATCAGTTGGCTTTCACATCCACGCCACTGCTCCAACGCGCAGCTTCTCGGCGCCCCGGCGGCCACAATGAATTGTAGAGTTGGCCAATCACGGGCACCGTCTCAAAGTTGATGAGTTCCTGACCCCCGAAAAACGCAGGGAACTCGTTGAAGAATTCCGCGGTGCCGTGCGGCGCCTAAATAAACCTAACGGCAGGGCAGACGACAGACCGTCGGCCTATTCATCCAGACCGAGAACATCAGCCATCGCATAGAAGCCCGGCTTCCGGCCTTCGGTCCAACGGGCAGCGCGAACAGCCCCGCGAGCAAAAATCCCGCGATCAGTCGCGCGGTGTGTCAGTTCGATTCTCTCACCCATGCCAGCAAAAATTACACTGTGTTCACCAACGACATCACCACCGCGCAGGGCCGCGAACCCGATCTTACCGCGCTCACGCGCACCAGTGATACCTTCGCGGGGGCCGGCTTTGACAGAATCAAAATCCACATCGCGCCCGCGTGCGGCAGCTTCACCGAGGCTCAGCGCCGTTCCGGACGGCGCATCAACCTTATGCTTGTGATGCATCTCCACAATCTCGATATCAAAATCAGAACCCAGCGCACGCGCTACTCGTTCAGTGATTGCAAACATCAGATTGACCCCGCTCGACATGTTGGAAGCCCAAACAACGGGGACGCACTTTGCTGCTTGCTCGAGCGCTGCTCGATGGACTTCTTCTAGGCCAGTGGTGCCCGCAATCAGCGCGCAGCCGGTGTCCGCTGCCAGCTTCGCATGGGCTGCCGTGGCTGCCGGTACTGTAAAATCAATGACCGCGTCGACCCCCGCAAACATGGCTGCGGCATCCCCGTTAATCAGAACGCCGGATTCTCTGTTCCCGACGAGCAGACCCGCGTCCATACCAATGTGCGGCGATCCGTTAGCTTCGCTCGCGCCGCCCAGCACACAGTTTTCGTTTTCAGCAACGGCCTGCAAGAGCATCCGACCCATCCGGCCTGCCGCGCCCACGATTCCAATTTTTAATTGATCTGCCATCTGCTTTCCCACTCAGGCTCACAGGTTTGAACCGTGAGAGACGATACCACTTCGCGCGAGTATACCAACGCCTCTTCGACTAATCCTTCAGATCATCCCAGAACTCTTTTACCTTAGTAAAAAAGCCTTCGGATTCCGGGCTGTGCTTGACAGATCCGCCACCGGTTTCCTCAAACTTCTTGAGAAGCTCTCTTTGGGCCTTTGTGAGATTCACCGGCGTTTCGATTTGCGTCTGCACATACATGTCGCCGTGCGCACTCGATCGCAGCACGGACATGCCCTTAGCGCGCAGACGAAACTGTTGCCCAGTTTGTGTACCTGCCGGAATATTCACCCGGGCGCGGCCACCATCAATAGACGGGACCTCAATAGAACCACCAAGCGAGGCCGTCGTCATTGGGATTGGCACCCGGCATTGAATGTTTGCACCGTCACGGCGAAAAAAACGATGCTGACGGATGGTTACAAAAATATAGAGATCACCCGACGGGCCGCCGCGCAGACCAGCTTCGCCCTCGCCAGCAACGCGGATACGCGTGCCCTCCTCGATTCCGGCCGGAATATTTACCGAAAGAGTTTTTTCCTTATTCACTCGGCCTGCGCCGGAACATGACCCACAGGGGTTATCGATCACACGGCCCGCGCCTTGGCAGGTCGGGCATGTCCGCTCGACCGTGAAAAAACCCTGCTGAGCACGAACCTTTCCTGCCCCCTGACAGGAAGGACAATTCACGGGCTCAGCGCCCCCAGCGGCGCCCGAACCGTGACATTCATCGCAACCGGCCGAGGCGTTGACCTTGACCCGTGCCTGCTTACCCTTGAATGCATCTTCCAGATCGACTTCGAGATTGTATCGCAGGTCAGAGCCTCGCGAAGCCGCACGCCGACGACCGCCGCCACGCCCCCCCCTAAATTCACCGAACATCTCATCAAAGATATCGGCAAAGCCACCGCCATTATCAAAGCCACCGCCGGATTGTCCGCCGCCGCCATTCTGGAAAGCTTCATGACCGTAGCGGTCGTATGCCGCGCGCTTCTGCTCATCCTTCAGAATGTCATAGGCCTGATTGATTTCCTTGAAGCGCTGCTCGGCTTTTTCATCACCTGGGTTGCGATCGGGGTGCAACTCTTTTGCCAGACGGCGATAGGAACTCTTGATCGCCGCCGCTTCCGCGCCGCGATCCACGCCGAGTACCTGATAATAGTCCTGATCCGCCATCGATGCTTCCTTACCCCGATAGAGACACTTTGAATACTTGACGCAAGATTGTGCTTAACCCTGTGTCACGCGATCCAGTTATGTCTGTTTACGAGGTTGACGACTGGCCCTTGGGCTCGTCATCGTCATCAACTTCTTCAAAGTCCGCGTCAACGATTGTTTCATCGTTGGCGGCGTCTCTTTCGCCGCCCATGGCTGCATCTCCTTCCGCAGCTTCACCTGCTTCTGCCTGTTCGGACTTGTAGATGGCTTCGCCCATCTTCATGGACGATGTTACGAGGGCTTCGAGCTTGGCCTTGATATCTTCCAGATCGTCCGCCGCAACAGCCGCCTTGAGCGCTTCCGCATCGGTTTCAATCTTGGATTTCTCTTCATCCGAAATCTTGTCACCGTGTTCGGTCAAACTCTTCTCGGTCTGATGCAACAGCGCTTCGGCCTGGTTTCTGACCTCAACCGCCTCACGACGTTTTTGATCTTCCGCAGCGTTCTCTTCTGCATCCTTTACCATCTGGTCAATATCGGCATCGGACAAACCTCCCGAGGCTTGGATACGAATCTGCTGCTCCTTGCCGGTGCCCTTGTCCTTGGCAGAGACATTCACAATGCCATTGGCATCGATATCGAAGGCGACCTCGATCTGGGGTACACCGCGCGGTGCAGAGGGAATGCCGACGAGGTCAAATTGACCAAGTATCTTATTGTCAGATGCCATTTCGCGTTCCCCTTGAAACACCCGGATCGTGACCGCTCCCTGATTGTCCTCGGCTGTCGAAAACACCTGGCTCTTCTTGGTCGGGATCGTCGTGTTGCGGTCGATCAGGCGTGTAAACACGCCACCGAGCGTCTCAATCCCCAGCGACAGCGGGGTCACATCGAGAAGAAGGACGTCCTTAACGTCACCGGCCAGCACGCCAGCCTGGATCGCAGCACCAATGGCGACCACCTCATCCGGGTTCACGCCACGATGGGGTTCACGACCAAAGAAGTTCTTTACCGTTTCCTGGATTTTCGGCATGCGGGTCATGCCGCCGACCAGTATCACTTCATCAATCTCGTTCGGCTTGAGACCAGCGTCCTTCAGAGCTGCTGCACAGGGATCGACGGTGCGCGCAACCAGGTCTTCCACAAGTGCTTCAAGCTTGGCGCGAGTCAGCTTCACGTTGAGATGCTTGGGGCCTGATGCATCAGCCGTGATAAACGGCAGGTTCACTTCGGTCTGGGTAGAGGAGGACAATTCGACCTTGGCTTTTTCAGCCGCCTCTTTGAGGCGCTGCAGGGCCAATTTGTCCTTACGAAGGTCAATGCTCTGGTCTTTTTTGAACTCATCGGCCAGGTATTCAATAATCCGGGCGTCGAAATCTTCACCGCCGAGGAAGGTATCGCCATTAGTTGACTTCACTTCAAACACGCCGTCGCCAATTTCGAGGATCGAGACATCGAAGGTGCCGCCGCCGAGATCGTAAACTGCGATCGTGCCGGTTTCCGTCTTGTCGAGGCCATAGGCCAGCGCCGCTGCTGTCGGCTCGTTGATAATACGCAGCACTTCCAGGCCGGCAATCTTGCCAGCATCCTTAGTGGCCTGGCGCTGTGAATCGTTGAAGTAGGCTGGCACAGTGATCACAGCCTGCTCGACCGTCTCACCCAGGAAAGTCTCGGCAGTTTCCTTCATCTTCTGAAGGATGAACGCGCTAATTTCCGAGGGGCTGTACTTCTTGTCGTTCGCCCCAACCCAGGCATCACCGTTCTCGCCTTCGACGATTTCGAAGGGAACCAAGTCCTTGTCCTTGTTGGTCAGCGGGTCATCAAACCGTCGCCCGATCAGGCGCTTGACCGCGAAAATCGTATTCTCCGGGTTGGTGACCGCCTGACGCTTTGCCGCCTGGCCAACCAGTCGTTCATCCGTATCAGAAAATGCCACCATGGAAGGGGTCGTGCGCGCGCCTTCTGAGTTCTCGATCACCCTGCCTGCATCGCCGTCCATGACTGCGACACAGGAATTGGTTGTCCCGAGATCGATTCCAATAACCTTACCCATAATGTCCTTGCTCCGTCAGCAGAATTACCCGGCCCAGACGGCACCGTAGCAAATCCCTAATAATTGCGTTTGGCGGTCCTATATCGGACCAATAGTGTTCGACGGACATATAGGGAGCGGATCGAGACTCCGCAACCACCCGTTAGCCCTGTTCTTTGTGCAATTTTAGGTATTCGGATTGATTAAAAAGCCAACAGCAACCCGCAATGATCATTTCCGCCAGTTACAAGACCAATATTCCCACATTTTACGGCGACTGGTTTCACGCCCGGCATCTTTGGGGCAGTGTCGCGTCAGAAACGGTCGGAACGGACGGACTTTCGAAGTTTCCCTGCGCGATAAAAATTGTAGCGGGTCCATGTTCTGGAACCGGAATGCAAGCCCTTCCACCCCGAAACGTGGCCGAACGCCGCACACCCCACCAGACTGGCACCAGGGGAACTTCACCCGCAGGGCCGAGGAAATTTCCGGCATCGCCGGTGAGATTGTGGTCAGTTTTCCCAGATATACCGCGAGGCCCGCCGTAATCTTGACCAGGCCGCAAGCGACCACGGCGCCACATGGCGCGATTCAACAGCAGACGAGAAAATCAGCCCTCTCGCTGCACTGCATACAATCACGACTAGATTCGGGTATCCGGCCGTCACCGTGTACAAGAAAGGTCAGCGCCCGGATGTCTATGCGCCCAAGCGCGTGACATCGGTGCCTACAACTCTTGTGCGCATGGCTGCGTTTACTACTATGCCGTAGAAAATTACCCAACGGCGAAGCGCGCACATCGCGCCCATAATACCGACGCCCTAAATTTTACCCCGGTGCCCGCAGAGCTTGCGCCGAAAAAGGTTTTTCGCTTATGACCGCCATGTCCCATCCCATCGATGTTCTCGAATTTTTCTCTACGGAAGACGTCCCCCTGCCGGAAATCAGGATTGTGGATGTGGGTGCAATGGATGTGGGCGAGAACGAGCCCTGGTCGCGGCTCGTGTCGGGCGGTACAGCATCCCTAATCGGGTTTGAGCCCAACCCTTCCGAGTACAAAAAACTCAATCAAGCCAACCGCGAGAATTGCCGCTTCCTTCCGCACGCCCTTGGCGATGGGAACCCACACACCCTGCACATCGGCAAGGAGCCAATGACCTCATCGCTGTTTCCACCCGACCCGGATGTTATGAAGCGCTTCCACAATCTTTGGGAATTGAGTGAAACCGTTGGCGAGGAAAAGCTGGAGACGATTCGCCTCGACGATGTCGCGGAAGTCCGACCCGCCGAATTCATCAAACTGGATGTCCAGGGCACCGAACTCATGATCCTCGAAGGGGGACGCGAGACACTGGTGGATACGCTCGCAATCCAGACCGAGGTTTGCTTCTTGCCAATCTACAAAGGCCAGGCGCTGTTTGCGGATATCGATATCAATCTGCGAGCCCACGGCTTTTCGTTCCACACCATGGTCGGCGTCGGCTCACGCCCTTACCGCCCCCTGATCAAGGACGGCACAACCAATCGAGGGTTTGCGCAGGTGATCTGGAGCAACGCGCTCTATTTCAAGGATCCGGAAAAGTTTCCAGCATTGGCCCGGACACAACCCGAGGCCTTGCTGAAAATTGCGGTGCTCGCCCACGAACTCTATGGCGCCTACGACTTCGCCGCGCTTGCGCTGCAGCACTACGGTTCTGCGCACAAACCCGGCCTAGCCACAGCCTATATTCGGGCCTTGATGGTCGCAGACCCCGCGATCACTGCCCAAAAATAGAGCACGGTATCAGGCGGTCGTATCGACCTTCGGTTCCACGGGTTTGCCCCCGTTGGCAGACTTTGCCACGCCAACGCGCGCGGGGCGCAGCAGGCGTTCATGCAGGCGGTACCCAGGCTCCATCACCTGCGCCACTGTGCCATCCGGGTAGTCTGTGCCAGGAATTTCGTACATAGCTTCATGGAGGTTCGGATCAAACGGTTCGCCCAAGGGTACCAGCCGCTCGATCTTGTTCGTAGCCATGGTTTGAAGGAAGCCCGCCTGCACAGCCATCACACCCTCAAGCAGCATCCCGAGCAGCTCATGCTCACCGCGGCGCTCTTCGGGAACGGCATCCAAGGCGCGCTCCAGATTGTCGGCGATTGAAAGGATGTCGCGTGCAAAGCCGGTGACGGCATATTTATGTGCATCTGCCATCTGGCGCTCGCCGCGCTTGCGAATGTTCTCAGTCTCGGCCATTGCACGCAGCAGACTGTCACGCAACTCGGCTATCTGAGCCTCGAGCTCCAGAACCCGTTCATCATCGACGGAGACCAGTTCGGGCTCCTCTTCCTCCATGTTACCGGACAGGGCAGCCGACAGAGCCTCAATGCGCACAGCATCTGCGGCCGCCGCGTCCTCTGCGGCCGCATCATTTGCAGCATCCATCGCAGCAGCCTCTTCTTCGGCCAGCTCATCTTCGTTGAGATTGTTTTTGTTTTCGTTCATTCTTCACTTCCTGCAGTCCCTAAAATTAGGGAACGGTAACGGGTGCTAACTCATCAGGCGGCTTACCACCTGCGCCGTATAATCGACGACTGGTATAATCCGCGCATAGTTGATCCGGGTCGGGCCGATCACGCCGACCGCCCCGACAATTTCCTGTTCGGCATTCCGGTAGGGGGCCACCACCACCGAACATCCAGCGACCGAGAACAACTCGTTTTCGGCACCAATAAATATCTGTACGCCCTCACCACCACGTGCGGCATCGAGTAATTTGACCCAAGATTCCTTCATATCGAGCGCGTCATATAATGTACGCACCCGCTCCAAGTCTTCTACCGCCTGAACGTCATCAAGCAAACGTTCCGTGCCGCTGACAATCAACGCGGCCTCCGCCCCCTCGCCCGTGGCTGTCGCCATTCCGGCCTCAACCAGTTTTCGAGTTAGGTCACCTACATCGCGACGATGGGTTTCGAGCTCCGCCGCCAGCTGGCGTTGAGCTTCATCGATAGTTTTGCCAACCATCCGGGCAGAAAGAAAATTCGAAGCCTCAATCATCGCAGAGGCTGGCATGCCAAGGGGTATCTCCACGATTCGGTTCTCAACACTGCCATCCTCGGTCACGAGAACGACCAGCGCCCGCCCAGGTGCGATCGAGACAAATTCGATATGGCGCAGGGGTGAATCGCTTTTCGGAGCGACAACAAGCCCCGCGCAATTGCTCAAACCCGACAACACCCTCGAAGCTTCCGAGAGTGTCTGCTGCAGGCTTCGGCCATGGGTGGCACACTGCGCCTCAATCGAAACTCGTTCATCTTCGGTCAGATTCCCTACTTCTAGTAATCCATCAACAAAGAGCCTCAACCCGGCCTCCGTGGGGATCCGACCAGCAGAAGTATGAGGCGAAAAGAGCAAGCCGGCGTCCTGAAGGTCAGCCATCACATTACGTATGGTTGCCGGTGACAGATCCACATCTAGGCTACGCGACAGGGTGCGCGAGCCCACCGGATCGCCGGTTTGCAGATAGCCGTCAACAATCTGCCGGAGAATATCAGAGCTTCGTGCGTTCAGCTGTGGAATTGTGCGGCTCATCGGCCTTCAGATCCGTTTGGTTTCGTCCCGCACTAGTGTCGGGGGCACGGTCAACTTAGGCACGCCGCGACCCGCAATCAAGGAGGAGGCATCCTCCTCGACTACAATCTCAAAAGTGGACGCGCCCGCCCGCAAACGACTAGGTTGCCGGCAAATCCCAAACCTGCCCGATTGGAAACCCGTCATGGCCAAGAAAACAATCCGCCCTTCACGCCGCAATGCCGATGAGATGCGCCGCGTCCAGTTGAAAACCGGCGCCGCAAAATATGCCGAAGGATCCTGTCTGGCGATGTTCGGAGACACCCATGTGCTCTGCGCCGCCAGCGTCGAGGAACGGGTTCCTCCGTGGATGCGCGGCACCGGCACGGGCTGGGTCACTGCTGAATACGGCATGCTGCCGCGCTCCACCCACGAGCGAAGTGGACGGGAAGCCGCACGCGGCAAGCAATCCGGACGCACCCAGGAAATTCAGCGCCTAATCGGCCGTTCCCTGCGCGCTGTCACAGATATGGAGGTGCTCGGCGAGCGCCAAATTCGGATCGACTGTGATGTGCTGCAGGCCGATGGGGGCACTCGCACTGCATCGATCACTGGGGCCTGCGTAGCACTATACATTGCGTGCGAAGGTCTAGTGAAATCAGGCGCAATCCCCAAAAACCCGGTCATTGAGCTGGTCGCGGGCATTTCCTGCGGCATCTATCAGGGCGAGCTGGTGCTCGATCTTGATTATCCGGAAGACTCCAACGCACAGGCCGATTCCAATTTTGTCCTGACCGAAAGCGGAGGCATCGTTGAAATTCAGGGTACCGCCGAAGAAAAACCATTCTCCCGTGCTCAATTCATGCGATTGCTCGATCTCGCACGATCGGGAACTCAGGACCTTGTGGTCCTGCAGCGTAAGGCATTGGGTCTCAAATAAACTGGGAACCAAATAACGCGACGGGACGACATCATGACGCGCCGCTTCGATGAATCCAAGCTGGTTATCGCCAGCCACAATGACGGCAAGGTCCGCGAGATCCGAGATTTGCTCAGCCCCTATTTGATAACTTTAACCAGCGCAGGGGCGCTAGGCCTGCCCGAACCCGAAGAAACGGGCACTACCTTTGCCGAGAATGCCGCGCTTAAGGCACATGCCTCAGCAGCGAGTAGCCGACTCCCAGCGCTCGCCGATGATTCAGGATTTTCTGTTGCGGCACTAGATGGAGCTCCGGGCATTCATGCTGCCCGATTTGCCGAACGGGAAGACGGCACACGCGATTTCGAATGGGCGATGGAAAGGCTGCACGAAGCAAGTAAAGACGCGGATAACAATCTAGCCTGGTTCACCTGTGCCCTAGCGCTCGCCTGGCCTGACGGCCACACGGAAATCTTCGAGGGCCGGATTACCGGCGCCCTAATCTGGCCCCCACGCGGGGACCGTGGCTTTGGCTATGACCCGATTTTCGTCGCCGCGGGCGAAACCGAAACATTCGGGGAGGTGTCGCCAGAGGCCAAGCATGCCATTTCACATCGCGCGATCGCATTTCAGAAAATGATCGAGGCCTGCTTCGCCGACTCCGATGGCTGAACCTGCACACAATATAGCACTGTATGTGCATTGGCCGTTCTGTCTTTCGCTCTGCCCCTATTGCGACTTCAATAGCCATGTCCGCGACAATGTCGACCATGCGGCGTGGCGCGGTGCCCTACTGAGAGAACTCGAGCATTACGCTGCCCAAGCGCCCAACCACCACCTGACGAGCATCTTTTTCGGTGGCGGCACTCCCTCGCTGATGGCCCCCGCGACAACCGCCGCTATCATTGCGCGGGCCAAGGAACTTTTTGTGACAGGAGATAATCTGGAGATCACGCTCGAAGCCAATCCCACATCGTCCGAGACCGGCGTACTAGAAGGTTTTGCGGATGCTGGTGTAAACCGACTGAGCTTGGGCATTCAGGCACTCGATGATGCAGCCCTCTCCGCGCTTGGCCGCACCCACAGCGTGGCTGAAGCACGCACAGCTATCTTGATGTCGCGGGACTTGTTCGATCGGTTTTCCTTCGACCTGATATATGCCCGGCCAGGACAAACGCCGACGGCATGGCGTACGGAACTAAAATCCGCGCTCAATCTCACACGCGGCCATCTGTCAGCCTACCAGCTCACAATCGAAAGCGGGACGCCATTCTTTTTGGCACAGGCGCGCGGCGCGCTGGAACTCCCAGACGAAGACGCCAGTGCGGCCATGTTCGAAATCACCCAGCGAGTCCTAGAAGATGCCGGGATGCCCGCCTATGAGATCTCTAACCATGCGATACCGGGTGAGGAATCACGCCACAATCTCACCTATTGGCGGCACCGCGACTATATTGGCATCGGTCCCGGAGCCCATGGACGGCTCACTCTGAAAGGAATTGTGCACGAGACACGTCAACACCGCGCGCCCGACATCTGGCTCGAACGCACCCTTGTCAACGGTCATGCTACCCAGCGTTCCGCGCCGCTCACTAAGGAAACACTGATTCAGGAGGTCACGATGATGGGACTGCGTCTTACCGAAGGAATCAGTGCCGCGGCATTTGCTATCCGGACAGGACAGACAATGGAAGAGGCCTTTCATCCCGACGCAACCACGAGGCTTGTCGAGGCTGGATATTTGGAATTAACGGCAGACCGCTTGACTGCGTCGATAGCCGGGCGCCAGCGGCTAAACGCAGTGATCGAGACACTGATCAGTTCGCAACCGGTGCCGCAAAGCTAGTAGGCGCCCGGTCAATTTCCCGTGGCCCATCTCGGCCTATCTCAAGCACCGAAAGTCCACGCTCGACTTCGCCTGTGGCATGCAACCTAAATATGCCGTCGACCCCTGCAAAACCATCCGTGTTTTCAAGTTTTGCAGAAGCGTAGGGGTTGCCACCCGGTTCCGATTTCTGTGCCAGGACGGCCGCCAGCGCGACGCCGTCATAAGCCAACGTTGCCAGCCGGTCAGGTTCGCGCCCATAGGCTTCACGAAAACGTTCTACAAACCGTAACCGTGATTCGCGCGGCGGTGCAGCAAACCAGGCCCCGAGCATAGAGGGCTCCTTGCCTAGCGCCGGGTCGTCCCAGACCCAAGTACCCAGAAGCTTGACCTGAACCGGGTCAATATCAAAAAACGCCAGCAGCGGTGACAGCTGCAAAATCTGCTCGCCACCCTCTGGCAGCATCAATGCCTCGAACCCAACATCACCCAGAGTATCCAACCTCTCAAGCCGTTTGAGTGCACGCTTGGAGATCGGATCGTCATTTTCTTTAAGGCGAGCCTTCTCTGTTTTCAGCTCTCCGGCGCGCTCATCGTATCGCGCGAGTGCACGCACCGTTGCGGTCATGCCTTCATTGCCGAATGGGAAGAAGCGCTGCTCGACAACCTCACCCCCGGTATCGATGACAGCGTCCGCAAAGATGGTTGTCATGCGACGGCCAAAGACATCGTCGGACACCAGCGAAGCAAACCGAGTCATACCGCGCCGGGCGGCGAAGTCGACCGTGCGGGCAATCTGCGCTTCTGGAAAAAATCCGGCAACGTACACACCATTCCCGCCCACCAGACGGTCATTGGAGAACGCATAGACCGGCACAGCTTGCGGGCGCATCACA
>JAPKDV010000178.1 GCA_028822385.1 Alphaproteobacteria bacterium | reverse complement strand
CACGAGAAACAATAAGTTGCTCGCCGTGTTCCATGGCTCCACAGGAAAGCGTCCCATGATGGTCTCGAGGTAGATCGGGCCTTGATCGAGCGGCATTACTATTGGAACCTTTGCATCATCGACACATCCACGGCACTAGACCGATCCGGTCACTCGGCTATCGAAAAAATTAATAGTGTTTCCGGCGGGCTCATGTAATTCAAAAGTTGCGTGAAAATTTCCGTGGCTGATCTCAGTCGGGTTGTGTCCAGCATTGGTCAGCGTGGTGTGCTGCGCTTCAATATTGCCCACCATCAAGTCAAAACTCACATGTTGATCCACCCCGTCGGCATCAGCTTCCAACACAAGGTGTGTGCCGCCACGCAGTTCTAGAACTTCTAGGTTTTTCATCTTCGCAACTTGGCGCATACCGAGACCGGTCATGAACTCAAGAGAATCAGCAAGCTTGGCTGATTGCCTTGCTGATGCTTGGTAATGTGTTGGGTCAGGTGAGCTAGATACATTTATCTATCGCTTCATAAGCTCGATCTATTTCAGACCTCACGTGCGTGATTATCAAACTCAATAAAAGCATCGTCCCAACTGGGAATTGAATCCGCCTCGTACCCAAATACTTTCCCTATGCCAACCTGTGAAATACGATTCATTGCCCTCAAGTGTGGTGGGGATACTCTGTAAGTCATCATGTGATTTTTAGTTTCCCAAACGGTCAGTGTATGTTGCCAGCCGTTACGAGAGTTAAAATCACAAAGCAGGACACCTTCAGCGTTTTGCGCACTCCTAGATGCAGGTCTCGTCAACAACCCAAACCGCACCCACCCAATAACACCCATTGGTTTAAGTCCCGTCACAGAAACATACATCTACCACTCCTCACCAACGACTTACCTGCTCCTTGAAAACTAGAGATGCCCCGATCAGAAATGGGCCGCCTCATTACGGACGGTGCTTTTTGCGTCTCTTGCGGCATGACTATGGCTCAGATGACAAGGGGTGGAGGTGCTTTCGTCATCGGCTACGGCTAGCTCGCTTCTCCGTTGCCGGCTCTCGACACCCCCTGGTCATCACCTTTGAGAAAGAAGATTGAGATTTGACCGATTTCCACACCGAACTTGGTCACTCTCGCCCGGTTTATCATCACACCGCTCTCTTGCAACCACAGCCAGTCGTTGAAGCGAACACGGAAGGTACGATTCCCTACGGGCAGATTCATCACGTAGGACCAATTAAAGGCGTTGCCAGCCGCGCGGCCGGTCGCCACACCTACGACATCCTCGGCACGCCCCTCATAACGACCGTCGGATTGCTTAGAAATTGCCCATACCCGGCGGTCTTTACGCCCGCTTGCATAGATGAAATCTTCCTCAAGGGTCAGCGTTTGATCTTCCCACGTACCTTTGATGTCTACCGTGAATTGGGCGCGAAGGTTCCCGAAACGATCTTCAAAAACACCCCACGCCCTAGTCTCGCCCTCAAAAAAATCTTCGAGGACTAATTCAGGTGTGCTGTCTTCAAAATAATTTTTAGTCATCGTGCCACACGATGAGAGAAAAAAAGCTGAAACCATAAGAACCAAAGTACGCATATTGACGGGCTTTCATCGAAGGGATGTTTGCGCATCTAGGCGCGAACACCTTCCCCTCTTATTGTGGCGGCAGATCTACCCGATCAATGACATGAATGACGCCGTTCGACGCCTCGATATCAACAGCGGTAACCTTTGCACCGTTAACCGATACGACGCCGGCCATCGCATCGACAACTAAGTCGCTACCCTGCAGGGTTTTCACGCTTAGCTTCTTGTCAGCAATGTCAGCCGCCATCACTTTTCCAAAAATGACATGGTAGGTAAGGATTGCGACGAGTTTTTCTCGGTTCTCTGATTTGAGCAGATCTTCGACCGTGCCTTCCGGCAGTTTAGAAAAGGCCTCGTCCGTTGGTGCGAAGACCGTGAAGGGGCCCGGGCCCGAGAGGGCGTCGCCCAAACCTGCAGCTTGGACCGCAGCTACCAGGGTCTTGAACTGGCCTGAATCCACAGCCGTATCGATCAAATTGGCCGCGTTGGCAGCGACCGCTGAAGAAAAAGTTCCCGCGGCAATAATACTCGCTGCAAAGAAGTTCCTAATTCTCAAAGGAAGTCTCCTGAATAATAGTTGCACGTTCCGTTTTTAAAACGATGTACCCAGGAGTACGAGCAGGCAGAGAAACTGGATCACTGCGCGAAATAAACCTTGAGGAGATCCTGTTCCTTTCGTCACGCGTGGGTATCCCGGTCAACCTAGGAGAAAACCGACGACTTAGATGAAATGGTTCTCCTGCGCGACATCGACCGAAGCAGCAATTGCAAGAACCACAAGTTGCCGGCCCTGGGCAGCGCACATATCGCCTATTTGCCAAACAGACCTGCAGTTGGGGTGTGTAAATTGGCACCGCCCCTAAACATCACTGCGCATCGTTTGCAGGTTCAGAAACAAATTGGCCAGCCAGATGCCCAACATGATCGAAACGGTGTTGCAGCCAAAGGGTGTCGGCGGCGTGATCAAGGGTGCGCATCAAAGTATGTCCACACACGGCGAGAACAAGGCCGGGTTCACAATAGTGACGAGTGCGTTGCCCAAGTCCTTTCCACAAGAATCCGCATGGGTACCCTTCGATCCCGGAATTTCTTCCACCGAGCGAAACCGCAATAACTACAAGAGGGAGTGATCCGATTCGCCTGACAGCGTGTATACCTTTATGTAACCGCACCTCAGTGCGGCTTGCTACGATCCGCGCGGCGGATGCTAAACCCCACATTCAGTCGCAGCAGGTTCGATTAGGAACCCAAGAAGGCGGGTTCCGATCTCGGCCAACGGTGAGGTTAGAATGTGCCCTCCCCGCCTAGACTGATCTCACCGGCCGAGATTACTATCTCCACGCTGAAGCCTGGCAATGCGTTGCGAATATTGGGATGAAAAGCTCATCGCCACTGTTTGCCTAAGCATTGCCATCAGTGTTGGCAGGGTTGGCAGTGTTGGGATAAGTGCGGCCGCTCTAGACGATTACTCCAGCGGCCCGCAACCGTGCGGATAGCTGGGTCGTCCGTTCGAGGCGGTCAGGTTCGGGGTCGTCGCGCATGCGTTGGGCTATCTTCGACAGGATACTCCGTTGGCAAGCGGGTTCCGCTACCGGCCATTCGCGTATTTCCTCCAAGGTGC
>JAPKDV010000043.1 GCA_028822385.1 Alphaproteobacteria bacterium | reverse complement strand
GTGCATCGGTCTGCTGTTCGGGGCGCATTTCGTGAAGAATCACAGGCACGCCAGCTCGTGCAAGCTGCCACGCGGCTTCGCTGCCAGCGAGGCCGCCGCCAATGATGTGTACGGGATCAGGTGAAGTGTTGTTCATCCTCAGGACATAGCGAGCCGGATGGCCGAAGGCAATCATGTGCCGTGATGCAGTGTTCCGTTTCCATTGTGCATGCAGAAATGCCAACGCTCGTCGTCGAGTGTGAGGCCGTCCGCTAAAAGCGCATCGGGCGCCTGGATCACGCCGCAGAACCCGACTTTATCTGACTGCCCGGCTTTCTCTAATGTACCGTGTTGTTTATCCATCCTCGCCCGACAGATATAAAAGACTTCGGCCACTTGATTGTCTCTCACGCCCGTTTCTTCGGATTCATCGAAAGTGCTGGGAGATATGGCGCGAGGAATGCACCAGTATAACTTCGCGGTTCGGCGCAGATGTCTTCGGGGAAGCCGCTGGCGACAATCTCACCACCCTTGTCGCCACCCTCTGGGCCAAGGTCGATGATCCAGTCGGCGGTCTTGATGACCTCAAGATTGTGCTCGATCACGACGACGGTGTTGCCGGTTTCCACCAGCGCGTGAAGCACTTCGAGGAGCTTGCGGACATCGTGATAGTGCAGGCCGGTGGTTGGTTCATCGAGGATATAGAGCGTCTTGCCTGTTGCACGGCGTGAGAGCTCCTTAGCGAGCTTCACCCGCTGCGCTTCACCGCCAGATAGCGTGGTCGCAGCTTGTCCGACTTGGACATAACTCAGGCCGACGCGCTCCAGCGTCTCAAGCTTATCGCGGATCGACGGCACAGCCTTGAAAAACTCACGGCCTTCCTCAACTGTCATCGCCAGCACGTCCGCAATAGACTTGTCGCGATAGAGTATTTCAAGGGTCTCGCGGTTGTAGCGTTTACCCTGACACGTATCACATTCGACATAGACGTCGGGCAAGAAGTGCATCTCAATCTTGATGACACCGTCCCCCTGACAGGCTTCGCAACGCCCACCTTTGACGTTGAACGAGAAGCGACCCGGTTTGTAGCCGCGCGCCTTTGATTCCGGTAGACCGGTGAACCAGTCGCGGATCGGGGTGAAGGCACCAGTATAGGTCGCCGGGTTCGAGCGCGGTGTCCGGCCAATTGGCGACTGATCGATATCAATAACCTTGTCGAGGAACTCAAAGCCCTCGATGGCTTCATGGGCACCGGGTACCTTGCGGGAATTATATATCTGACGTGCGGCCGCGTTATAGAGCGTGTCGATCACAAGAGATGACTTGCCGGACCCGGACACGCCGGTGACACAAGTGAATGTGCCGAGCGGGATTTGCGCTGTTACGTCTTTGAGGTTGTTCGATTTGGCACCGATGACGCGCAGGACTTTGTCTTTCTTACCTAGGCGACGTTCGGCTGGAATGGGTATCTGCTCTACCCCGGTGAGGTATTTCGCGGTCAGGCTCTTGCTAGCCTGCTTCATCACCTTCTTCGGCGTTCCATGGGCCACAACCTTACCGCCGTGGACACCCGCTCCCGGCCCCATATCTACTAGGTAATCGGCCATCAGGATAGCATCTTCGTCGTGTTCGACGACGATCACGGTGTTCCCCAGATCGCGTAGGCGCTTGAGTGTTTCGAGAAGCCGAGCGTTGTCACGCTGGTGCAACCCAATAGACGGTTCGTCGAGAACATAGAGCACCCCGGTTAAACCGGACCCGATCTGGGAGGCCAGTCGGATACGCTGACTTTCACCGCCCGAGAGGGTCCCAGAGTTCCGCCTCAATGTCAGGTATTCCAAGCCAACATCATTGAGGAAGCCAAGCCGTTCGTTAATTTCACGAAGGATGCGTTGGGCAATTTCGTTCTGCTTGGCTGTCAAATAGTTTTCCAAATCCCTAAACCATGTCCCGGCGTTGGCAATCGACATTTCAGTCGTTTCGCTGACATGCTTACCGTTAATCTTCACCGCTAGTGCTTCTGGTTTTAGACGAGCACCCTTGCAGCTCTCGCAAACCGAGGTGACCTGATACTTGCCAATTTCTTCGCGCGCCCAGGAGCTTTCTGTCTCGCGGTAGCGGCGCTCCAGGTTCATCACCACGCCTTCGAATGCCTTGCTGGTCTCATAAGTCCGCAGGCCATCATCATATTTCATAGTGATGGCAGTCTTGCCCGAACCGAACAGCACGGTCTTACGGACTTTTTCCGGAAGCTCGGACCACGCATCAGCGGTTGATGCCTTGAAGTGTCGGGCAATCGCCTCAAGCGTTTGGGAGTAATAGGGACTCGACGAGTTCGACCAGGGCGTAATCGCTCCGTCGCCCAAGCTCTTGCTCTGGTCCGGGACCACGAGGTCCGGGTCAACCACAATCTTGGTACCCAAACCATCACAGGCCGGGCAGGCACCGAACGGATTATTGAAAGAGAACAGCCGAGGCTCGATCTCCTCGATGGTGAAGCCCGAAACGGGACAGGCGAACTTGGCGGAGAAGATCATCAACTCGCCGTCATCGGCATTCTCGCCAAAAGCTATACCGTCTGCAAGTTCAAGTGCGGTCTCGATGGAATCTGCCAGACGAGTTTCGATGCCTTTGCGCACAACAATTCGGTCCACGACGACGGCAATGTCATGCTTCAAGTTCTTGTCGAGAGACGGCGCATCTACAATTTCGTACATCTCGCCGTCGATCTTTACGCGTTGGAAGCCGCGCTTCTGCAATCCAGCGAGCTCCTTGCGGTATTCGCCTTTCCGACCGCGCACAATCGGGGCCAGCAAATAGAGCCTCGTGCCTTCGTCTAACGCCATGGTTCGGTCGACCATCTGACTGACGGACTGGGCCTCAATGGGAAGACCTGTTGCGGGAGAGTAGGGGGTACCAACTCGCGCAAAAAGCAGGCGCAGGTAATCATATATTTCAGTGACCGTACCGACTGTGGACCGCGGATTACGGCTGGTGGTCTTCTGTTCAATGGAAATAGCTGGCGAGAGCCCCTCAATCGAATCCACATCTGGCTTCTGCATCAGTTCAAGGAATTGCCGAGCATAGGCCGAAAGACTTTCCACATAACGACGCTGACCCTCCGCATAGATTGTGTCGAAGGCAAGCGACGACTTGCCCGACCCGGATAGTCCGGTGATCACGACCAGGGAATCCCGGGGTAGGGATACATCTACATTCTTCAAATTGTGCTCGCGGGCACCGCGGACAACGATATTCTTCTGCATAAAAGCCTTAAGCGCAGGGGCTGAGGGCAAAAAATACCCTGATATTCAAGCCATTAACATGGCCGTATGGCGATCAAAAGGCCAGTGAATAGCCTTTACTTGAAATGAGAACAAAACGTGAATAACATGGGGATAACTTCACGTCCAGTATGGTTGTGGGGGCTTTGGCCTCATGCCAGTGTGAGCGTGGTTTTGCCTCCGATTCGTATGCCAACGTATTGGGTTTCGGGAGCATGAAGATCGGGTTAATACGTGTCAGGAGGCACATCAAATGGCAGGCAGTGTAAATAAGGTCATTCTCGTAGGTAATCTGGGCCGAGACCCGGAACTCCGCTCCATGCAGTCGGGCGACAAGGTGTGCAACCTGTCTGTCGCCACTTCTGAGCGTTGGAAAGACCGAAATTCTGGCGAAATGCAGGAAAAGACGGAATGGCACCGGGTTGTGGTTTTTGACCAGAAACTTGCCGAAGTCGCTGAAAAGTACCTGAAGAAGGGTGCAAAAGTGTTCCTGGAAGGCCAGCTTCAGACGCGTAAATGGACTGACAATTCCGGGGTAGAGAAATACACCACCGAAGTGGTGCTACAGCGCTTCCGTGGTGAGTTGGTGATGCTCGATAGCCGGGGTGGCGGCGACAGTGGTGGCGGCGGATATGATTCTGGCCCAACTGACTACGGCAATCCGCAGCCGGCTGTAGCCGCAGGTGGCATCGGTGGTATGAGTGGTGCGGACGATCTGGACGATGAAATTCCATTCTAGGAAAGCATCTCTCCGTCCTGCGATAACACGAGAATCCTCACTCGTATACCCGCTGGCACTAATGGCTTAGAGCGCGCCACGACCTTTTACGACAAGGTCTTGGCGGCGCTGGGTTGTTATCGGATGATGTAACACCCGTGGGCGGCCTCCGACGGGAAGGTAGTTTCGGGGTCCTGTGGACCCTGAAAACTGGCGCTATCTCTGCGGGAAATTTGATCAGAACTCCTTTAAAATAGACATTTTCTGGCAGCGGGATAACCGGGTTCAACTACCGGGATGCCTCCTTGGCCTCGCCTATGTGTTTTCACGCATCAAATTCTTTTTTGAGAGGTCGGAGGCGCCGGTTTTCTAGGCAAAATAGCATTTTGGGAAGACTGGCCTTTCCTTGCCCGAATCCCTCGTTTCGCGTAGGTTTTCAGAATGGAAAATACCAGATTTACACGACTCGCAGAAAGCAGCAGCTGCGCCCCGTTTAGCGTTGAAATAGAACGATGAGTGATCAAACAACCGACCTCCCACCGGACGATTTTGATATCCAACCGGTGACGATCGAGGACGAAATGCGTTCCTCGTATCTCGATTACGCTATGAGCGTGATTGTTTCGCGTGCGTTGCCCGATGTTCGTGACGGGCTCAAGCCTGTTCACAGGCGTATCCTGTATTCGATGAAAGAGTCCGGGTTCGAGTACAACCGACCCTATCGAAAGTCCGCGCGTATCGTGGGTGAGGTCATGGGTAAGTACCACCCCCATGGCGACTCTGCGATTTACGACGCCATGGTTCGGATGGCACAGGATTTCTCCATGCGCCTAGAATTGATAGACGGGCAGGGCAATTTCGGCTCCATGGACGGCGATCGTGCCGCGGCTATGCGATATACCGAAGCCCGCATGTCGAAGGCAGCACATTCGCTGATCGAGGATATTGACCGGGAAACTGTCGATTTCCAGCCTAACTACGACGAAAGCATTAGCGAGCCGGTCGTGTTGCCGGCGCAGTATCCCAATTTGCTGGTCAATGGTGCGGGTGGCATCGCGGTCGGCATGGCGACCAACATCCCGCCCCATAATCTGGGCGAAGTGATCGACGCGTGTTGTCTCTACCTAGACAATCCAGACCTTACCAGCGACGACATCATGACCGTCATGCACGGCCCGGATTTCCCGACCGGAGCAATGATCCTGGGAACAAGTGGTATTCGCTCAGCCTTCCACACGGGTCGTGGTTCGGTCGTGATGCGCGCAAAGACAGCGTTTGAAGAAGTCCGCGCCGGCCGTAATGCGATTATAGTCACCGAGATTCCCTATCAGGTAAACAAATCCCGGATGATCGAGAGGATCGCCGAAGTCGCCCACGAAAAAATCATTGAAGGCATTGCCGATCTGCGTGATGAGAGTGATCGCCACGGTGTTCGTGTGGTCATCGAGCTCAAGCGGGATGCCGAGCAGGAAATCGTGCTTAACCAGCTGTTCCGCTACACGCCGCTGCAGACATCCTTCGGTGTGAACATGCTGGCGCTGAATGGCGGTCGACCCGAACTGCTGAACGTTAAGCAAATCATCGCCGCCTTTATAACCTTCCGCGAAGAGGTGATTACCCGACGAACCATCTATGAACTGGGCCGTGCCCGTGATCGTGCCCACACTTTGGTTGGGCTAGCCGTTGCGGTGAACAATCTCGACCCGGTCATCGAACTTATCCGCGCAGCCAAAGATGCCACCGAGGCACGTGAACAACTCTGCGCCAAGCGCTGGCCTGCAGGAGATATCACGCCGTTGATCGTGTTAATTGACGAACCGGGCCGTCTCGTCGACGAAAATGGCACCTACCAGCTCTCCGAAGAGCAGGCAAAAGCGATTCTGGAACTTCGTCTGCATCGTTTGACCGGGTTGGAGCGAAACAAAATCGCTAAGGACCTGCAGGATCTGGTCGATCGTATCCGCGAATACCTAGAGATTTTGGAAAGCCGCGAGAAACTTTATACCATTCTGCGTGACGAACTACTGGCTATGCGCCAGGAATTCTCTGATCCACGGCGCTCAGAAATCATCGAAGGTGATTTTGAGCAGGATATCGAGGATCTAATCCAGCGTGAGGACATGGTGGTTACCGTTACTCACAATGGCTATATCCAGCGCGTTCCGCTTTCGACCTATCGCGCCCAGAAGCGCGGCGGCAAGGGTCGGGCAGGAATGAAAGCGCGTGACGAAGACTTCGTCAGCTCGGTCTTCGTACTCAACACTCACACGCCGGTGTTGTTCTTCTCGTCGCGTGGCATGGTGTACAAGCAGAAGGTCTACAAGCTGCCCGTTGGTACCCCGCAGGGGCGCGGTAAGGCGCTTGTGAACCTGTTGCCGCTTGCAGAAGGCGAAATCATTACGACCCTGATGCCTTTGCCAGAAAACGAAGCCGATGCCGAAAACCTGTTCGTCATATTCACCACGGCGTCCGGCAATGTTCGCCGCAACAGCCTGGCAGATTTTGTTCAGGTGAAAGCGAATGGCAAGATTGCCATGAAGCTCGATGAAGGCGATCATTTGGTTGGCGTTCAGACCTGCGAGGATACTGATCACGTTCTTCTGGCGACAGCGAAGGCCAAGTCGATCCGGTTCGAAGCCAAGGATGTTCGTGTGTTCGCCGGGCGTAATTCGACGGGTGTTCGCGGCATCCGGCTTAGCAAGGAAGATTTAGTAATTTCCATGTCAATCCTTAGCCACGCAGAGTTTTCTGTGGCTGAACGTGAGGCTTATCTTAAGCGGTCCCGGGCAGAACGTTCGGATCCAGACGAGCCCTACAGCGTGGCGGGTACTGATGATCCTCCGGTTGAGGGCGAGGAGGCTCCCCTTGAGTTGACGGATGAGCGTTACGCGGAGCTTGCGGAACAGGAACAATTCATCCTGACTGTGACGGCTAATGGCTTTGGCAAACGTACCTCGGCATATGAATATCGCATCACCAATCGCGGCGGGCAGGGCGTCGTAAACATTGTCTTGGCCGATATTGAAAACAACGGCGTCGTTGCATCCTTCCCCGTGGAAAATGACACCGGCCTTGTCATGATGACCGATGGTGGTCAGTTGATCCGAACAGGAGTTGGTGATGTACGCATTGCCGGGCGGTCAACACGCGGCGTCACCCTGTTCAGGGTTGGCGACGACGAGCGGGTTGTGACCGTCACGCATTTGCGCGACCATGACGATGATGACGGTGACAGCGAAGAAGAAGATGAGGGCGTTGCCGCAGAGGGCGTCGCAACCGAAGACGCCGAGAACAGCGCGGAACCGAAAAGCGAAGCGCCGCAGGATGACAGCGAAGTAGCGCCGGAGAGTGATGATGACGAAAATTGAACGGGTCGGGGTCTACCCCGGCACTTTTGATCCAACGACCAATGGTCATATGGACGTGATCCGGCGTGGTGCGCGAGTTCTCGATCGTCTAGTGGTTGGCGTTGCCGTCAATGCCGGCAAAGGTCCATTGTTCTCGCTGGATGAACGGGTTGAGATGGTCCGCGACGAGATTGCGTTGATCGATGACCCGCGCGTTGGTGAGATCGAAGTCAAACCCTTTAACTCACTGCTGATGCATTTCGCGGAGGAGGAGAATGCTCAGTGCATTCTGCGCGGACTGCGTGCTGTATCTGACTTTGACTACGAATTTCAAATGGCCGGTATGAACGCCCGCCTCAATCCTGACATAGAAATTCTGTTTCTGATGGCCTCGGAGAGCAATCAGTTCATAGCCTCTCGGCTTGTTAAGGAAATCGCGGCATTGGGAGGGAATATTTCGACTTTTGTCCCCAAGGCCGTTGCGCACCAGGTGAATGAGCGCTACGGACGTCTCGACCAACAGCCTGCCAACGATTAGGTTCCAATTTATGAAACGCCGCCTTTTTCTGTCCGCGGGATTACTCGCGGCAGGCATTATCACGATGTCCGGCTTTGTTGCGCCTGATACTCAATCTGCTATAGCCCAATCCGCCAAACAGGAGCGCGCCTTGGAAAATACTCTCTACCTCGACCTCAAAGATGGTCGTGTCACCATCAAAATGCGACCCGACCTTGCGCCCAACCATGTGGCCCGTATCAAGGATTTGGTGCGCGAAGGATTCTATGATGGCATCGTTTTTCATCGCGTCATCGATGGCTTTATGGCCCAGACAGGCGACCCGACGGGTACCGGTAGCGGCGGTTCTGGCAAAAACCTGGATGCGGAGTTTTCCTTGGAGAACCATAAGCGCGGCACGCTTTCCATGGCCCGCGCGCAGAGTCCCAATAGCGCTGACAGCCAGTTCTTCATCGTGTTTGACGATTCCAGCTTCCTCGACAATCAGTACACAGTGTGGGGGGAAGTGACTGACGGTATGGACTTCGTCGATATGATCAAGAAGGGCGTTCAGGGAAGCGGTGCCGTCAACGAGCCTGACCAAATCATCAAAATGCAGGTTGCGGCCGACGCTGAGAAATAATTTCAGAATCAGACACAAGTGGCGTTGACCCGGCGCGCGCAGATTTCTAATGTCCGCGCGCATTCCGGCAATGCCGTGAGTGGGCACTTAGCTCAGTTGGTAGAGCATTCGACTTTTAATCGAACGGTCGTAGGTTCGAATCCTACAGTGCCCACCAATTCTTTCTGCATTTACGCCTTTTGGCCAGCAGGCTTCGCCTTAGTATCCTGATGCATCCATCGAATACGCGAGTAACGCACGACAAACCTGAAAATGCGCCAGCATTTTTAGTTAGGCGCTGCCAATTTCATCCCGTAGATGAATAGGATGTCGCGGAAACATAAAGCAGCAAAAATAGACAAGCTCATCTGTGATTTCACAGGCGGGGCGGTGAAGCATCGCTTTCATTTTGGTGGTGGGAGAAGCCAAGCCTTGCCCAAGGCTGTCGGGATGAAGGGTGGAATAAACCCAATCGTCGTAGACGCGACGGCCGGTCTTGGCCGGGATGCGTTCCTGCTGGCATCGCTGGGCGCAGAGGTAACTCTGATTGAGCGTTCCCACGCGATACATAGGCTACTGGCAGAAGGACTGGAACGCGCTAGAAAATCCGGTGGCGATGTGGCCGAAGTCATCAGCCGCATGACCCTGCTTCATGGTGATGCCCGGTACCTGCTATCTACTCTTTCGCCCGAAGTGGTGCTGGTAGATCCGATGCACCCGGCGCGAAAGAAATCTGCTCTCGTGAAGAATGAAATGCGTCTGATCCGCGAGATCGTGGGCACGGATAAAGATTCCGTTGAACTTATGACGGAGGCCTTGGCCACAGCCAGCAAGCGGGTGGTCTTGAAGTGGCCCCTGCGGGCCGAACCTATGGAAGGTATCTGTTCCGCATCCCATCAGATCACAGGAAAATCCACCAGATATGATGTATTTATGACGGGCTAACCAACAGCCCAAGCCGGCGGTCAGGCTTTCTTGCGCGCGGAAATCACCCGCGTCATGCCAGGAACCACCTCATCCTCGTGAATGTCCTTAAAACCCGCAGCTGACATTTTCTCCGTCAGCCAGCCCGGGGTTACCGAACGTGCGTCAGGCGTGAAGGCCATATGCTGTAACTGCCACAGCGCCGCCAAGGGCGGACCGGTTCTGTCATCTTCGACCATGAAGTCGTGCACAATTAAATGGCCGCCCTTGGACAGGCATTCAAATGCGTATTTAATGACGCGAGAAATTTCGTCTTCAGGAATGCCACTCAGGAGATAGGACATCAGTATCACCCCCTGTTCCTTTGGCCATTCCACCTTCAAAGCGTTACCCGGAATGTAGCGGACACGGTCCGTCATTCCCGCTTCACTGACGAAGCCCCAGCCTATTTCCGAAACATTTGGAAAGTCGATTATGGTGGCAACGAGGTTGGGGTTAGCTTCCAGTAACCGGATGCTCATGGCTCCGGTGCCACCACCGACATCCAGAAGTGTATCCGCATTCGACAGATCGAAGATGCGTGCCAGTGTGCGCCCCGGACCGAGCGAGCCGGCATGCTGAGCGTTACTGTAGATGCTCGCTTGTTCCGGGTCAGACATCCAATGTTGATATGAGTCGACAGCCTTAGGGTCGAGAGAACCGTCGACGACCTCATTAAGCTGGGTCAGAAAGGGATACATCTGCCTGTCGATTTGATATCGTAGGTAGTCACCGAAGTCGTGCTTAGACTCCCGTGACAGGAAGGTGCTGGCGGCAGGTGCGTTGGTGTAGACAGAATCCTTCAGATCGATCAGGCCGATGCTCCGCAGGGCCGTAAGCACTGTCACAATACGATTGACGGGAACATCAGTCTCCGCAGCAATCTGATCAGCTGTTCCGTGGTTCCGGTCCAATAACGT
The DNA here is from genome assembly GCA_028822385.1 of Alphaproteobacteria bacterium. Taxonomy (GTDB): domain Bacteria; phylum Pseudomonadota; class Alphaproteobacteria; order UBA6615; family UBA6615; genus JABJAG01. The sequence continues at coordinate 5,597 of JAPKDV010000043.1, read as the reverse complement.
AAAGATGTCAATGTGAAGGCCAGCAAAAAGCGCTTTTGACCCCATGAAGCCGAATGCAATCTGTGAAACTTCTTCAGCTGTTTTGATTAACTGTACCGACATTTAAAACACAACTCCCCACGTGACAAAATTGCCCGCACGTACGCTTTGAGCAGGCTCTATGTGAATAACAGACATAGACTTATCGGTTTGAACCCATCCGATCAAATGGCCGCAGCGAAATTGCTACCCCATGACCAGTTACATGGACACCAATTCACTCCAACAGTTGTGAATATTCGCGCAAGGCTGGGGCAAAGCTCTTAAACAGCTACGCCGCTGCGGTCGCCATGTTGCCAGCGCCGCGCAGGCCGAGGATTTCGCAGGCCTGATCAACCGTCGCAATCTGCTCTCCCAAAGATTGGATAATCCCGGCAGCGTGATCAACCAACTCGGCATTGCCCGAGGCCAGCTTACCCCGTGAAATATAGAGATTGTCCTCTAGGCCCACCCGGCAATGGCCGCCGAGAAGCGTCGCGGAACCCACCATCGGCATCTCGTTACGAGATATCCCAAAGGATGCCCAGACGGCGTTCTCTGGCAGCAGGTCACGCATGAGAGTCATTGCAGCTGTTGAGGCGGGGGCGCCCCAGGAAATACCCAAGCAGAGCTGAAACAGCGGCATGGGATCGTTGATCTCGCCATTGGCGCACATCTGTGCGGCGAGGCGGACATGGCCCGTGTCGAAAACTTCCAACTCCGGTTTGACGCCCGCATCCTGAATCATCGTTGCCATGTCACGCAGGATGGCTGGTGAGTTTACCATCGACCATTCGCCAAAGTTCATGGTCGCAACATCAAGCGAACAGATATCGGGTTTGAGCTCCACAATATGCGCAACACGTTCAGCCGCAGCCATCATAGCGCTAGTCGCACCGGCTTTCATCGGGTTCGCAGGATCGGGAACAAATCGTCCCCCCGGGCCGGTCGTAAGATTGACGATCACCGGGGAACCAGAGTCGCGGATCCGCTTCACGACCTCTTCATAGTACTTGAACTCTGTGCTCGCTTTGCCGGTTTCCGGGTTGCGCACGTGGATATGTGCAATTGCGGCGCCTGCTTCGTTCGCCGCAATGGCTTCATTGGCAATTTCCTCCGGCGTGACAGGAACGGCGGGATTTACGCCTGTGGAATCAGCCGATCCGGTGACGGCACAGGCAACGATAACAGGACGGGACATGAAGCTTGATTCCTTCTGCGGAAGATTGGCTGACTTTCAGCGTTTGAGGCTTGAAATAATTTTACAAGGAGACATCCCGACAACACCAGATGGCCTCACGGTTTTTCTTCTAGCGGTGCTTTGCTAGCAATTCGTTGCTAACATTTCTGAATGTTCGAGGCGATCTTCATATACCTGATTATACATCGACAATTGCGAAAATTCGCGCGAGGCTGTCTGCCAAGAACATGATCGTCTGTGGGGGGCATGGCGGGCTTCAAGCAAATCAATGTCGGCGTCATCGGAACTGGCTGGGTCGGTGGAATTCGTGCGAATGCCTGTGCCCAGACGGTGCTTGTCGATGAGTTACACATTGCCGAGATCGATCCAGTACGGCAGGCTGAAATCACGGCGGAGACCAACCCGGCCTCAATGACAGATGACTGGCGTACCCTGATCGAGAATGATTCGATCGATGCCATCATCATCGCCATGACTCCGGAGACAGCGCGCTTCCCCATTGTGATGGGGGCGCTTGAGGCTGGCAAGCATGTGTTCGTGGAAAAACCAATTGCCCCGAGCCTAGCCGAAGCCGAGCAGGCCTATACTCTGGCGAAGGCCAGCAACCTAAAAATAACCGTCGGCTATTCACGTCGATTTGACCCACGCTATGCCTATGTCCGTAAGGCGCTCCAGAACGGCTTGATTGGCGAACCCGTGACCTGCCTAATTTCACGCCACTCGACCCGTGAACTGGGGGAGAAGATCACCGGGCGTTCGAAGATGTCTCCGACCTCTATAGGTGGCGTCCACGATCTTGATTTTGTGCTGTGGTGCCTGCAACCCCGTAAACCAGTGCGGATCTATTCCCAGACTACGGGCAAGCTGTTCAGTCGGAAGAGCGACACACCAGATCACCAATGGGTGATGGTGACCATGAATGACGGCACTACCGTAACCATTGGTATTGGCTGGATTTTGCCTGCCGGGTATCCCAATTTCGTACAAGCTTGGATCGAAGTTATAGGCACCGAAGGCGCGTTGAGCATCGACGATACCCATAAGGAAATTCAGTACAATACGGTGCATGACGGCATCCGCTATCCGATGTCATCCATGCCTGGTGAACAGATCGACCATATCTTTGCCGGTTCGATGCTCGACGAAACTAAACATTTTCTGGAAGCGGTCGCCTATGACAGGCCTACCATGGTCCGCGAGGAGGAGGCGCTGCTGGTTATGCAAGTTTACAACGCGGCAGATCTGTCTGCGGAACTAGGTGAACCGGTGATGCTGCCCACCAACTAGCCGCAGTTTTCGAGCTCCCAAACTGATTGATGTCCGCCGAAAGTCACTTCGAAATAACTGTCGTCATGGACTCGTGAATCAATGATATTCCAACCTCCGGTCATCATGGAGGTCGTACGTGGCCGTCGTTCCAAACTCGCTCCGACGGCCAACTTATATTGCAACGCAGCATAGAAATCGCCTAAGAACGGTTGAACCACCAGTTTCGGGCTACCCGATTCCTCTCCAAGTGAAAAGAAGTTCCGGCAACTCTCTGTCAGGACCACCATTTCCCGGCTGCACAGCAGTGATATGCATGTATCCATATTCGTCTCGAGATCCCCATGATGTCTTTCAGTGCATACCGCGAACAATGGTTCGGCAACATTCGGGGGGATTTACTCTCTGGACTGGTTGTCGCCCTGGCACTTATCCCGGAAGCGATTGCCTTTTCGATCATCGCCGGTGTTGATCCCAAGGTTGGGCTTTATGCATCCTTTTCGATCGCGGTGATCTGCGCCTTTACTGGCGGGCGCCCGGGCATGATTTCAGCGGCGACGGCTGCAACAGCTGTCCTGATGGTCACACTTGTGCGCGACTATGGCCTAGAATATTTGCTCGCTGCGACAGTGCTCGCGGGACTGATGCAGATTGCAGCGGGGTTTCTCAAACTAGGTTACGTGATGCGCTTTGTTTCGCGCTCGGTGATGACCGGCTTCGTGAACGCGCTCGCCATTCTGATTTTCATGGCCCAATTGCCTGAGCTGATCGGTGTGCCGTGGCTGACCTATTTCATGGTCGCGGCCGGGTTGGCCATCATTTATCTATGCCCCTATGTTACCAAGTCTATTCCGTCGCCCTTGATCTGCATTCTGGCGCTGACAGCGGCTACTATCGGTTTTGGGCTGGATATCCGTACGGTAGGTGATATGGGCGATTTGCCTTCGACACTTCCGATATTCCTTTTGCCGGATATTCCGCTCAACTGGGAAACCTTTATGATCATCTTGCCGTTCTCGGCTGCTGTAGCTGCCGTGGGACTTCTGGAATCGTTGATGACAGCCACAATCATCGATGATTTGACTGACACACGCAGCGACAAAAATCAGGAATGCATTGGCCAAGGGCTAGCCAATACTGCCACCGGCTTCATCGGCGGTATGGCAGGTTGCGCGATGATCGGACAGTCAATGATCAATGTGAAGTCGGGCGGACGGGGTCGCCTTTCGACGTTCACGGCGGGCGTTGTACTGTTGTTCCTGATTGTTGTTCTGGGCGATTGGGTAAAACAGATCCCCATGGCCGCGCTTGTGGCCATCATGATCATGGTTTCCATCGGCACCTTCAGCTGGTCGTCCATCAAGAATATGCGCGATCACCCGCGCAGTTCCTCGGTCGTGATGCTGGCCACCGTCATTTGCGTGGTCTTCACCCACAATCTTGCCATCGGTGTCTTGGTAGGCGTTTTGTTATCGGGTATTTTCTTCGCCGGGAAAATCGCGCAAATATTTCGAGTGACATCCACATTGTCAGATGGTGGTCGCGCACGGACCTATGTGGTCGAAGGACAGGTGTTCTTTGCTTCCGCCGAAGCATTTAACTCGTCTTTTGATTTTCGTGAGGCGCTTGAGCGTGTGACCATCGATGTTAGCCGGGCGCATATCTGGGATATTTCAAGTGTAGCGGCGCTGGATATGATCGTCCTTAAGTTCCGTCGCGAGGGTGCGACAGTAGAAATTATAGGGCTGAACAAGGCCAGTGAAACAATCGTCGATCGGCTGGCTGTTCACGACCGGCCCGGTGCGCTCGAACAATTGCTCGGGCATTAGGGGAGGGAACCCATGGACAAACTTATAGCACTCGTCGACGGCTCGGTTTATTCGGAAAGTGTTTGCGACAACGCCGCTTGGATTTCCGGGCGCACAGATGCCGAAATCGAGTTGCTGCATGTGATCGGGCGACGAGATGTCAGTACGGCCCCTAGCAATCTCAGTGGCAACATTACATTGGGAGCCCGCACCACGTTACTCAACGAACTCAGCGAGCTGGACGCTCAGCGCGCGCAGTTGTCCCAGAAATTGGGGCGCGCCATTCTCGATGACGCAGAGGCCCGTATTGTAGCGCAAGGTCAAAAGAACGTGAAAGCACGCCTACGTATCGGAGACATCGTCGAGGCGGTTTCGGAACAGGAATCCGATGCTGAGATAATTGTCATCGGAAAACGGGGTGAGGCGGCAGATTTTGCCAAGCTGCATCTCGGATCAAACCTGGAGCGTATCGCCCGCGCCAGCACGAAACCTGTTTATGTCGCAGCACGCGCCTTCAAGCCCATAAAACGCTTCATGATCGCTTACGACGGCGGCACAAGCGCCCTAAAAGCTGTGGATCACGTGTCACGAAACTCGCTTTTCGCAGATCTTGAATGCAGCTTGCTGGTTATCGGGGAGAAGAATGAGGAGAACCAGAAACGACTGGATGACGCCCGTGTCATTCTCGAGGCCGGAGGTTTTGCGGTTAATGCACAAATCCTTCCCGGACAACCTGATGTTGCAATCTCTAGTGCCGTTGAAAGTCACGATATTGGTCTGCTTGTTATGGGCGCCTACGGGCACTCGCGTATCCGAAACCTAATCATCGGTTCGACCACCAGCGAAATGGTACGATCTTGCAAAATTCCGGTGATCTTGTTCCGATAGGCCTAATTTGTTGATACAGAATCGGCAACTAATTTTTTGATTTTCTTGACAAATCAGAGATACACGCCCAATTGTCCATCATTGGTTGTCCCGCGGTTGCGCGAAGCGTTGTTCATTTGCGACGCATATCCTGGGAACAATAATCAAGAATCAGCCCGCACCGGCCGCGCCCGGAACAGGGTGAGTGTCGAGGCCGAGCGGCCACAACGAAAGAACTTCCGCTCCGTGATCGACATACAAGGAATACCTTTAGTGACTGAAAGTACTTTTACGGATCTCGGCCTTGCCGAGCCGATCCTTCGTGCATTGGAATCACGTGAGCATATAACGCCCACACCGATCCAGGCACAGGCCATTCCCCATATTCTCGAAGGTAAGGACTTACTTGGAGTTGCCCAAACGGGTACCGGCAAGAC
>JAPKDV010000042.1 GCA_028822385.1 Alphaproteobacteria bacterium | reverse complement strand
TTAACGCAAACACCATTGAGTCCAAGAAACATTGCGCCGTTATATCGACGCGGGTCACTGCGGCTGCGTAGCTTGTCGAATGATGGTTTGGCAAAGATATAGCCAATCTTGGCCCAAAAGGAATTCCGAAAGGTCTCACGTACAAAGGCATTAATTAGCCGTGCTGTTCCTTCCGCAGTCTTCAAAGCAACATTGCCCGTGAAGCCATCGGTCACGACGACGTCAACCGCACCGGAGGGGATATCGTCCCCTTCCACAAACCCTACAAACTCCCCGGGCAACTCTAGTTCACGTAGCAGAGTAGCGGCAAGTTTTAGAGCATCATTACCCTTGGTTGCTTCTTCACCTACATTAAGCAGACCGATGGTTGGGTCATTTATACCCAGGATCGTACGGGCGAAGACTTCGCCCATAATCGCAAACTCGACGAGGTTGCGCGCATCGCATTGAATATTGGCACCCAAGTCGAGCATAACAGTCTCCCCACGCTGGGTAGGGAAGAAAGAGGCGATCGCAGGGCGATCTATGCCGTCAAGTCGCCGCAGAACCAACATCGCCATCGCGAGGAGTGCGCCTGTGTTACCTGCGGATACGACCCCGTCAGATTCACCTTCCTTGACCGAGGTGATCGCTTTCCACATCGAGGTTTTCTTGCCGCTGCGCACAATTTGCGATGGCTTGTCGTCGGACTTAACCTTTTCGGATGCGTGGCGAATTTCGACAAACTCATCCAGCCCGCGTTGCTTAGAAACCAGCGCGCCGACTTCAGTTTCGTCGCCATAAAGCAGAAATTTGACCTCAGGGTGCCTCTGGCGCGCAATATTCGCACCTGCCACCACAATCTGTGGTGCGTCGTCGCCGCCCATGGCGTCGAGGGCGATAGTAATCTGGTCGCTCAACCGGTCCGCTCCCCCACCGGATATAAGTATCCGGGGTACGTCTTGAAGAGACTAGATCTTCTCTTTGACCTCAATAACTTGACGGCCCCTATAGAAGCCCGTCTTCATGTCCACGTGATGGGGACGGTGCATTTCACCCGTGGTCTCATCTTCAACATAGGTCGGCTGCTTCAGTGAGTCGTGTGAACGTCGCATACCCCGACGCGATTTCGAGATTTTTTGCTTAGGTACAGCCATGTGATTTCCCTTTCGTGGGGAAGTAAGAATTATTTCCGCATGCCGGACTGCGGCTGCTAGATATCCATAAATGCACCTTGGAGCAAGCGAATCGCAAGTTTTCTTGTCGATTTCAGGGCCATGATGTCTATTTTTTTGGTTTATCGCCTTTCTCACGCAGTTGGACGAGTGCTGCGAAGGGTCCAGTCGGTTCTCCCACCGATTCATCTACTGTCTCAAATTCGACATTAGGAGCACGGGGATACGGGTTCAGCGCAAGCGAAAGGTTTTGCAATAGCACCTCTCCAACCTCTATCCGATCTTCGATAATTGGCTCTACCGGATCCTCGTCCTCGGCCTCCTCATCATCATCGCGCGCTGTAAAGCGCTGCATAATGGAAGCTTCAACACTGTCGCGAACGGGTTCAAGCGTCACTACGCATGCCTGTTCAACTTCTGCAGCAATGTCCCCAAAAATGCTTACATCGCCAGACAGCTCGCGTAGCACATAGATATCAACAGTAAATGTGGACATCGAAATGAGCTTTAATCGCTTAGCGATTGCTGCGCATTCCTTCGGATTCGCCTCAAACGCAACATGATCACGTTGCCCGGGTTCGATTTCAACAATAGCGATCTCGCGGACAAATTCTCTTGGTTCATCGGTATCATTCATTCGACAGCCTCACCCGAAGAGGCCCCCACAAATGCTGCGGGCGTTACAAATCTCGGTCCCGCGGTAACCACCGTCGCAATTGAACCCTCGTCGATCGCAGCCCGTGCTGCGCGGAGATAGATCATCATGGACTCAACCTGCTGATCAGTAGGATCAGCACTCTCATACATGTTTCGGCGTAGTATGACGGCCAGCTCCGCATCACCCTTGGAAAGGCCCCGTTCATATACCGAAATACGCCCGTGCAGATTGCGCGCAAGTTTCTTGATCCGGTGTCCAATGCCCATATCACCGAGCCCGGCTTCGCGCAGCGCAATGTCAAAATCATCAAAAATCAAATCGTGCAGCGTCTGTGCAAGTCGCCCCTCACCATCTCGCTTGAGCCGAGTGAGAACTAGATAGGCATGAAGACAGACCATTTCATACCGGCCCAGCATCGTATCGGGCACGCCATGATAGGCATAAAACACGGATAGCCGTGACTGCGCGACAATGGTTTCATATAACCGTGATGCCTGTTCGCGCCGTTCGCGCCGTCCTCGAATTCCGCTCAACATTCTTCTAATCTCCCAATTGTCAGCCAGGTACCTTCGCGCTGTTGACAGGATGAAAGAGCCGGTGCCATCGTCTTCCTCCTTACTTGGTTTTCAACAGCTCCCGACGAGACCCTCGCCGAATGAATTTTTTCGTCCGACATGGCCGTATTTTGGCCCTTCTTTCCTTGCTTTCAGCCTGCACGCCAGTCATCACGGCCCGCGGGCAACAACCTGCACCCGAAGTGCTCGCCGAAATCGAGATCGGAACGACGTCACGCCGTGACGTTGAGCGCACTTTAGGTACGCCATCTACACAAGGCGTCTTCCGCGAAAACGTCTGGTACTACATGTCCGAACGCACGGAAAGAACAGCCTTCTTCAATCCTAAAGTCATCGAACGCAAAATCGTTGCGATCGTCTTTGATGACGCCGGCGTAGTGGAAGATATCGTTACCTATAACGAGAACGACAAGAAGGAAATCGAACTCGTTTCACGGGTTACAGCAACGACCGGGAATGAGCTTACGTTCCTTCAGCAGTTGTTCGGAAATGTTGGACGTTTCTCGAATGAATAAAGGCAGTAACCTTCAAAGACATTTAGACAAATAAAAAACCCTAGAGTCGTTACCGACCCCAGGGTTTTTGCCGCGGAGACAATGCGCGACTAGTGGGCCAATACCGCGAGCACCAAAAGTGCCACAATGTTGGTGATCTTGATCATCGGGTTCACAGCAGGTCCAGCCGTATCCTTGTAGGGATCACCAACCGTATCGCCAGTCACCGCGGCATGGTGAGCATCCGAGCCCTTACCTCCGTGATTGCCGTCTTCGATGTACTTCTTAGCGTTATCCCAAGCACCGCCACCAGCGGTCATCGAGATAGCAACGAAGAGGCCCGTCACGATCACACCGAGCAGCATAGCACCGAGTGAGGAGAACGCCGCAGACTTACCTGCGATCAATAGGATGACCACAAATAGAATGATCGGCGAGAGCACCGGCAACATCGATGGGATAATCATCTCCTTGATAGCAGCTTTAGTCAGCATGTCCACACAGCGGCCATATTCAGGCTTGGCTGTTCCTTCCATAATCCCCGGAATCTCCTTGAACTGGCGTCGGACTTCAACCACCACGGCACTAGCCGCACGGCCAACAGCAGTCATGCCCATCGCGCCAAATAGAAACGGCAACATCCCGCCGACCAGAAGCCCAACAACCACGAACGGGCTGGTCAAGGAAAAGTCGAGAACGACGCCCGCGAAGTAAGGGTATGCCGCTGCATCAGCGATGAAAAACTCTAAGTCCGCGGTATAGGCTGAGAACAGAACAAGCGCACCGAGACCAGCCGAACCAATGGCATAACCCTTGGTCACGGCCTTAGTGGTGTTACCCACAGCATCGAGTGCATCAGTGGTTTTACGCACTGCTTCATCGAGATCAGCCATCTCTGCGATGCCGCCAGCATTGTCCGTCACCGGACCATATGCGTCGAGGGCCACAACCATACCCGTCAGGGCCAACATGGCCGTCACCGCAATGGCAATACCCAGCAGACCTGCCAGCATGAAGGAACCGATAATTGCAGCACAGATAATCAGTGCCGGAACAGCGGTGGCTTCCATCGAAATTGCAAGACCCTGGATCACGTTAGTACCGTGACCCGTGGTCGACGCTTTGGCGATCGAACGTACCGGACGGTACTCGGTGCTGGTGTAGTACTCGGTCACCCAGATCAGCAGACCGGTTACTACCAAGCCAATGACGCCGCAAAGGAATATGTCCATGCCATTGAAGCTAATATCTGAAAGATTTATCTCAGTATCAAATCCAATCACCCACTCGGTGACACCAGCGATACCCACGAGGGATAGAACCGCAGAAGCAATGAAGCCCTTGTAGAGCGCCCCCATGATGTTCTGGCTCGCTCCGAGACGCGTAAAGAATGTACCGATGATTGAAGCGATGATACAAATTCCGCCAACTGCAAGCGGGTAGACCATCATCGCATTTAGGTGCGGGTTGCCGGTCAAGAAAATCGAGATCAGAACCATTGTCGCAACGATTGTCACGGCATAGGTCTCGAACAGATCGGCGGCCATGCCGGCACAATCGCCAACATTGTCACCGACGTTATCAGCGATCACGGCCGGGTTACGGGGATCATCCTCTGGGATACCCGCTTCCACCTTGCCGACCAGATCTGCGCCAACATCTGCACCCTTGGTGAAAATGCCGCCGCCCAGACGGGCGAAGATCGAAATCAGCGAAGCCCCGAAGCCAAGAGCCACAAGCGCGTCGACAAGATCACGACCTTCAGCATATTCGTTCTGCTCCATCCAGACCATGAAGCCGTAATAGCCGGCCACCGAGAGAAGCGCGAGCCCCGCCACCAGCATGCCTGTTACAGCACCAGACCGGAACGCAATAGATAGACCTTCGGCCATACTGCTGCGGGCAGCTTCAGTAGTGCGCACATTTGCGCGAACTGAAATGTTCATACCAATGTAACCGGTCACACCGGAAAGTACGGCGCCGATGATAAAGCCCAGCGCAACTTTCCAGCCGAGAAGGAAAAAGAGGATCACCGCGATGACCGCGCCAACTATCGCAATAGCGCGATACTGGCGGTTCAAGTAGGCAGCTGCGCCTTCCTGAATAGCAGCGGAAATTTCCTGCATACGCTCGTTACCAGGGCTCGCGGCGAGGATCGAGCGCGAAGCCCAAATCCCGTAGAGCACTGCCAAACCACCACATGCGATGGCGAACCAGACGATAGGAGCCATTGTTGTTGTCCTTTGGTTTCTATGTTGTTCGGATCGCGCTGCAGATTACGGCGCGTACCCCAAGGCAGGTGCGAATCACCTAACCCATTAAAAGCGGCGGGAACATGCCAAAAAGGCAGGAACAAGGCAACCTAGGAAGTACCGTCAGGCATCAACAGGTTGCCGTTTCCAACGTAGCCAGAGCACCGCAAGGACAACCAACACCAGCAAAGGTGCCGCCGTCAGGTTGACTGCAAAGAACCCGAAGCTCTTGTAAATGACAGCAGCAAAGAGTGAGCAAATTGCGACCGTGCCAAAGACAAATAGGTCATTGATCCCCTGAACCTTGGCTTTTTCCGCCGGAGTGTAAGTGCTTAGCAACAAGGTTGTTCCGGCTGTAAACATGAAGTTCCAGCCCAGACCAACCAGCGCCATACCAATCCGCAAGTGCCACAGCGTGTCACCGCTGAAATTAACGGCAATGCACACGACCGAGATAACAGCACCCGCCAAAATAATATTTACATCGCCAAATTTCTTGATTAGCCAGCCCGTAAAGAACCCAGGCGCGAACATGCCGAGCACGTGCCACATAATGACATTATTTATGTCGATCTGCCCAAACGGATGGGTGGGATGCAGATACATGAAGATCGGCGTTGACAGCATCACGAAGTTCATCACCCCGTAACCGATCATCGCGCTCAGCAGTGCGACGATAAATGCGGGCTGCATTGCAATCACGCGCATGGGCCGCACATGGCCCGTGCGTTCCTGAACACTAGGTGCCGGTATATCGGTAAATCGAAGCAAGATCATCATGATCACCTGCAAAGCGAGAATGACGATGTAAACCCCGCCGTACAGAATTGGGCTAATCATGTCGTAGCCCCAAGACGAGAGCGAGGGTCCGACAAGGGCGGCGAACACGCCACCAGCTAGCACTAGGCTAACCGCCCTGCTTCGGAATTCACTAGTAGCTGCATCTACCGCAGCGAACCGAAACTGTTGGTTGGCGCCAGCCGAAGCGCCGAATAAAGCCGAACCAGCGCAAAACAATATGAAACTCTGCAGGTAGAGCGCGTAAACCATCAGCGACGCACCGCCGCAACCGATCACCAAAAACACGGTAAACCCGTTGGCACGGCCGATATGCTTCATGAGAAACGCGGCCGGAACTGTCGACAGGGTCATGAACAGGAACTGGAATGTGATCGGAACGGTCGCCCACCCGACATTGGGTGCGATCGACGCGCCTATGATCGACGAGACTGAAAAAACTAGGATCATCTGTGTCTGGCCTAGCGCCTGACAGAAAGACAACAGACCGACGTTGCGGATTTCACGAGTAATTTGCATTGGCCGACATTCTTCCAAGACAAACCAAATTACAAGACCGCTGTGTGAATATCAGCTTTGCAATTATCGGGATTGGATCGCGGCTTCGCTATCAGCTCTAGACTGATCTTCCGAAATGTTTATATCCGCCATTGATCAATGCAAGCTGGTCGCCAGCGATGTCACGAACAATAACGCGGGGTGCCCCAATTTTGTGCTCGACCATACGGCCAATTCGCGTGATCAGCACTCCGGATTCCCGCGAAATCGCAACCAGGGCATCGTGCGCAGTCTTGGGGGCTGTGAAGACGATCTCGTAGTCATCGCCGCCTGCCAAAAGACTAAGGTGCAGTGGTTGATTGTCCGTTACCGTGGACCGCGCAGCTGACGACAAGGGAATTGAAGAAAGCGAGAGATCAGCTCTTAAACCAGATGCCTCGCATATGTGTCCCAGATCAGCGACCAAACCATCAGAGACATCGGCCGACGCGTTGGCGTGTCCCACCAGCTTAGGCCCCACAAAAACCCGAGGCTGCGGGATGCGGTATCGGTCAACGAGTTCGGCACGGTCATGACTAGACGAAAGATCTATTTCACCCTTCTCGATTGCTAATCCGAGAAACGCGTCACCGATCGTTCCAGTGACATAGACATCATCATTTTCGCGTGAGGATGATCTTTTAATAAGTTTATTTTCAAAGGCTTGTCCAAATATATTAATGCTTAATGACAGTGGACCAGGGGTCAGTGTGGTGTCCCCTCCCAGCAAACCAATACCAAATTCCCGCTGATCCTGAGCAAGTCCCCCTGAGAAGCTACTCAGCCATTCTTCGTCGGTTTCCGAGGGCAACTGTAGGGTCAGCGTATAGGCAAGCGGCACGGCCCCTTTGCCGGCAATATCCGACAGGTTTACGCGAAGTCCGCGGCGGGCAATCTCATCGGGTCGAGATGTATCGAGAAAATGGATACCGGCCACAATCGCGTCAGCCGAGACTACCAACTCATAGCCAGCATCAGGTCGCAAGACAGCGGCGTCATCACGCAATCCGAATGCCCCGGGCATATCCCGAGCCAGAGGCTCGAAGAACCGCGCAATCAGATCAAACTCATCAACTGGCTGCGCCATCTCCGGTCGTATCTCTATTTGATGTTTCGTCCTTGCGAAGGACACGGGCCAGCCTGTCGAGGATTGCATTGACCAGTCCAGGCTCACGGCTGTCAAAAAACGCGTCGGTCAAATGAACATATTCGCTGATCGTAACCTTGGCAGGGATATCAGAGCGTGTCTGCAGTTCAAAAATTCCAGCCTTCATGATCGCACGCAACAACGGTTCGAGCCGCTGCGTGGACGATCCGCCGTCCAGACAACCATCAAGCGTCGCTTCGATCGTCTCGCGCTCACAGTGCACACCATGCACCAGATCAGCAAACAGTACCTTGTCTGCCTCAAGGTGAACCTTGGTGTCTGTCTCTTCGTCGACCATTTCGGTCCGATGCTCTAAGAATTCAGTCACAGTGGCTTCTGCTGTGCCACCCCGGATATCGATCTGATAGAGCGCTTGAACTGCCATCAAACGTGCCGCACCACGCGCCGAAGCACCAGATTTGCGCCCCTTGCCCGCATTCAACTCGTTATCCTTACTCATTAGCGTGGCAACATTCCGAATTGGCGTTTGAACTCGACCATTCGCAGGCAAGCATTGGCGGCATCGGCGCCCTTGTTGCCACGATTCACGGCGGCCCTGGCCATTGCTTGCCCCATATTCTCTGTTGTCAGAATCCCGAAACCAAGTGCCAGACAATGGTGGGTCGCGAGATCCTGCAAACCGCGTGCGGACTCTCCGCATACGTAGTCGTAATGGGTGGTCTCACCGCGAATGACGCAACCGAGCGCGATATACCCGTCCAACCGACGTCGTCCACCGGAAAACTCTGGCGACCGCATGGCAATCGCTATCGCTGCAGGAATTTCGAATACACCAGGAACCTCATAGAGCTCATGGGTGGCCCCTGCCTCTTCCAAAACAGCGAGCGTACCCTTGAGAAGCTCGCTCGCCACCTCTTCATAGTAGCGCGAGGCCGTTATCATTATATGCGGTTGGTCGGACATAACTCTCTCCTTACGCGCCGTCAGTCAGGGCAACCGGACGAGTTTCGACCAGCCTCAGGCCAAACCCTTCCAGACCGACGATCGACCGCTGCGAATTGGATAGCAGGATGATATCCCGAACCCCGAGATCTGCTAATATCTGGGCCCCGACGCCATAGTCACGCAATTCGTTAACGGGGCTACCCGGTGCCGACTTCACCCGTTTGATCCGCTCCGACAATGCGTTGGCCGAGGTATCACGGATCAACACGATCACACCCTTGCCAGCTTCGCCAATCATCTCCATCGAACGCTGAAGAACCCCGGCATCCGGCGCATCGAGACTTCCCAACGCATCGGTTCCGATGCTGAACGCATGCATCCGAACGAGGACAGGTTCCTCGGGATCAATTTTACCCTTCACGATCGCGACATGCTCGGCGTACTCAACCGTGTTGTGATAGATGTGCCAATTGAACTCACCGCCATAGCGGGAGTTGAACTTGTGCTCCATCAGACGCTCGACAATACGATCATTACGACGACGATAGGCGATCAAATCAGCAATCGCACCAATCTTCAGCCCATGAAATTGCGCAAATCCTATCAGGTCCGGCAGCCGGGACATGGTGCCGTCATCGTTCATTATTTCGCAAATGACAGCGGAAGGGTTCAGTCCGGCCAGACGCGCAATATCGACGCCAGCCTCGGTGTGACCAGCGCGCACCAGAACTCCACCATCCCGCGCAGCGAGCGGAAAAATATGCCCAGGTGTCACGATGTCTACTTCCGTGGAACGCGGGTCAATCGCAACTGTAACCGTGCGGGAACGATCCGGCGCTGAAATCCCAGTCGTCACACCTTCTGCGGCTTCGATCGACACGGTGAAATTGGTCGCCAAACGCTGACCATGGGTCTGAGGCATCATAGGCAGCCCGAGCTGTTTGGTCCGCTCTCGTGTCAATGTCAGGCAAATCAGACCACGTCCGTGCGTCGCCATAAAGTTGACGGCATCAGGTGTCGCCATCTGTGCCGGAATCACCAGATCGCCCTCGTTCTCACGATCTTCGTCATCAATCAGGATGAACATCTTGCCGTTTCGGGCATCCTCAATGATTTCCTCGATCGGTGAGAGAATTCGCTCATCCTCCATCGAACGCTCGATGTCCTGATTTGCGTCGGTTCCAGATTCTTCGGTTTTGTCAGCCACGATTATTTACGCTCCAGCAATCGGGCGACGTAGCGCGCAATCACATCAACTTCCAGATTTACCTTTGCCCCTAAAATCAGGTCGACAAAGGACGTATGATCCCAAGTATGCGGAATTAAGTTCACGCCGAACACCCGATCATCCACTTCGTTGACTGTCAGTGAGACACCGTCAACGGTGATTGATCCTTTAGACGCCACATAGTGCTTCAAACTGTCCGGCACTTCGATGTCGACCCGATAGTTTTCACCCTCAGCCGCAAGCCGCACAACCGATCCAACGGCATCCACATGCCCAAGTACAAGATGTCCGCCCAGCTCGTCAGCGGCTTTCAGCGAGCGTTCCAGGTTGATCTTCGCGTCGACCGCCCAAGTGCCAATTGTCGTCTTGTCCAGCGTCTCACCAGACACATCTGCGCCAAAGTGTCCCGGCGTTTTTTCCACTACTGTCAGGCAAGCACCGTTGCAAGCAATCGACGCACCCAGAACGATATCCGACGTGTCGTATGACGTCGCAATCATCAGGCGTTGACCAACTTCAAGCTGATCAATCCGGACAACCCTCCCGACATCTGTGACTATTCCAGTGAACATGCGGCCTCGTTACGGCACTCGAACAAAAATATCCAGCATGTCGTTACCAACTTGCTTGCGTTCGATCGAACGAAAAGCTGGCATCTCAGACATGTCGCCGACCCCCAGGTCGCCAAAAGGCGGCATCCCGTCACCTCCAATCAGGGACGGCGCGCGGAACCACAGAATTTGGTCGACAAGTCCCGCTCGTAACAACGCAGTCGATATCTGTGCGCCACCTTCGACCATCAACCGGGTAATTCCTTCATCTCCAAGTACGCTTAGAGCGGCTTGTAGGTCAATCCGGCCACTGTCTTCAGCCACGGTCCACACGCGCACACCCGCATCTTCAAAATTGGTCTTACGATCGGCATTCACTCCTTCACAAGCGATCAGACAAGTCGGAACATTACACGCTGTTGTCACGAGCTGCGCATCAGTTTGCGTACGAAGCTGGGAATCAAAGACCACGCGCAGCGGCGATCTGTCGCTCATTCCCGGTAAGCGACAGGTCAGCGTCGGATCGTCTATTGCGACGGTCCCTGCACCAACCGCAATAGCATCATGGGTGGCACGCATCAGATGCGCGTGCGCACGCGCAGCATGCCCTGTGATCCATTGGGAGGCGCCTGTTCGCGTCGCAATTCGTCCGTCAGAGGTTGTCGCAGTTTTAAGTGACACGAGAGGCCGACCAGCTCGCACACGCATCAAAAATCCCGCATTAACCGTTTCGGCTTCGGTCAGACACAAACCCGTTTCAACCTGAACACCTGCTTCACGAAGATGCGCAATTCCGGCGCCAGAGACGCGCGGATCGGGGTCCTCACAAGCCACAATGACCCGACCCACCTTTGCCGCACTCAGCGCCTTGGCGCAGGGTGATGTTTTTCCGGTATGGCTGCAGGGCTCAAGCGTCACATAGACATGGGCCCCGACCAATGCATCGGTGCCGAACCGCACTCGCGCCTGATCAAGCGCAACAGTTTCGGCATGGGGCCGCCCACTGGGCTGGGTCCAACCCCGCCCGAGAACACGTCCACCATTTTCTGGAGACGCCACAATCACACAGCCTACAGCGGGATTGGGCCAGACATAGCCCAATCCACGCTGCGCTAGGCGCAAAGCTGTTGTCATAAAATCGCGATCACGTGTCATAGAAAACAAAGTCGTACGAAAGCCGGCACCTATCAATCCTTTTCGATAGGTTCGCCGTCCTTCGAAAGCCGTTCGGTGCCGATGAAGTCTTCAAAATCACGGACCTCACGGAAGTTCTTGTACACCGAAGCAAATCGAACGTAGGCAATCGAATCCAAGTTCATCAGCGCGTCCATCACCGCTTCACCGATGAAGTCCGATGAAATATTGGTTTCTCCCGACGATTCCAGACGCCGGACAATCCCGCTGATCACACGATCAACGCGGTCAGGATCGACCGGACGTTTGCGCAGGGAAATGCGCATCGAGGCCTCAAGCTTATCCCGATCGAAAGGCACACGCTGATCGTTCTTTTTGACAACCATAAGATCACGTAAATGAACACGCTCAAATGTGGTCCAGCGCGCACCACAATCAGGGCAGGCGCGGCGGCGGCGGATCGCCGTGTTATCCTCTGTCGGTCGCGAATCTTTGACATGCGTATCTTCATGTCCACAGAACGGACAGCGCATTAGCTAATCTCCCCCAAATTCCCAGTCTTATCGTTTAATTGCCCGTCACGCTGCATTGTAGATGGGGTACCGTGCACACAGTTCCTCGACACGGCACCGCACCGAGGCCTCCACTTGCGCGTCACCCTCCGGATTGGCCGCCAAGCCATCAAGCACTTCGACTATTAATTCACCAACGAGACGAAATTCGTCAATTCCAAATCCTCGTGTGGTTGCCGCAGGGCTTCCTAAACGAACCCCCGATGTCACCATCGGCTTTTCCGGATCGAACGGAATACCGTTCTTATTGCAAGTCAGTCCGGCCCGCTCCAAGGCGTCTTCGGTAATATTTCCAGTCAGCGATTTAGGTCGCAGATCGACCAGCATTAGATGCGTGTCGGTCCCGCCCGAAACGATATCCAGACCGCCTGCAGACAGAGTCGCGGCCAGCGCTCGAGCATTATCCACAACGTTTTGCGCATAGACCTTGAAGGACGGCTGCAAGGCTTCACCAAAGGCGACAGCTTTGGCCGCGATCACGTGCATCAGGGGACCGCCTTGCAAACCTGGGAAGACAGCCGAGTTGATTTTCTTCCCCAAGTCTTCATCGTTGGAAAGAATCATGCCACCGCGCGCGCCGCGCAGGGTTTTGTGGGTGGTCGTGGTCACAACATGTGCATGAGGCAACGGACTGGGGTGCACTCCACCCGCAACGAGGCCCGCAAAATGCGCCATATCAACCAACAAAAACGCCCCAACAGAATCTGCAATTTCGCGGAAATGGGCGAAATCGATGACCCGTGGATAGGCCGACCCACCTGCGATGATTAGGGTTGGCTTGTGTTCGTCAGCAAGGCGCGCAACCTCGTCCATATCGATCCGCGCGTCTTCTTTGCGTACCCCATACTGAACAGCATTGAACCACTTGCCTGAGAGATTGGGTGCCGCGCCGTGGGACAGGTGACCTCCAGCTGCCAGCGACATCCCGAGGACCGTATCTCCGGGCTTGCACAGTGCCATGAAAACAGCCTGATTGGCTTGTGCCCCCGAATGCGGCTGCACATTGGCAAACGCACACCTAAACAGCTTCTTTGCACGATCAACCGCCAGAGTTTCAGCCACGTCGACAAACTCACAACCACCGTAATAACGGCGCCCGGGATAGCCCTCTGCGTATTTGTTAGTCAGGACCGAGCCCATCGCCTCGATCACCGCGCGCGACACAATATTCTCTGATGCGATCAGCTCAACCTGCCTCTGCTGGCGATCAAGTTCATCTGTGATCGACGCGAAAATTTCCGGATCGGCTTCCGCCAGTCCCCGTCCAAAGAACGCCTTGGAGTTATTCTCCGACGCCACCGCTTCAGTTGTCATTGACATTACGTTCTCGTTTCCTTGATTTCGTTCGTACGCCGGGGAAATTCCGGACGTGATGCTACCGCAGTTTTTCGATCCGGCGCACATGGCGTTCACCGCCGCTGAACGCTGTTGTAACAAATGCATCGAGGCAGTCCAAAGCTACCTCGGTACCGATCATACGAACGCCAAGTGCCATGACGTTCGCATCATTATGTTCACGCGCCAGTCGTGTGGATGTAACGTCGTGGCAGACTGCGCAGCGAACGCCCGCGATCCGATTGGCCGCGATAGAGATACCAATTCCTGTGCCGCAGATGACGATGCCGCGTTCAGCCTGCCCGGATGCAACTGCTTCACCAACCGCACGCCCAAAATCCGGATAATCGACAGAATCACCACCATGAGTGCCAAGGTCAAGCACCGTGAATTCACGCCGTTCGAGTTCCTCTTTCAGCATTTCCTTCAGGGATGGTCCGGCGTGGTCTGAACCAATGGCAATCGTTCCTTCGCTCATACATCAAGTCCATTTTGGTGCGGCAACCGCAGTGATACCTGCTGGCACTTCATTTACCACATCTCGTAACCTCCTGCCAGAGGAACACAAGCTGTCGCGTCTATTTGTGTGGAAAACCAAGAGTCATAGATTATGGCATTGCACAATTATTTAGACAATGCAGATACAGTTTTATAAAGATGTAATAGAGTTAAACTCAATAGCGCACTGGCTCACTCATGCCACTAAATCCAGCTATACTTAAGTGTGAAATAAACTACTAATATTATTCAAATATCAAGTTGACTATTCTAGACTGACCGTGCGATCACCCAATCTTCCAATCGGACAAAAATTAAGAGATCAGGATCAAGAAATGCCGGACACCAATGTTGATCTTGTCTCACGCAACGACCTCCTCAAAATGACGACAAAGGTCGTGACAGCTTACGTAAGTAACAACACGATTTCGGATACACATATTTCCGAAGTGATTGAAACGGTCTACGGAAGTCTCGAAAGACTGATCAATGGCAACGCGAGCGGCCAGACGAAACAAAAGCCCGCTGTCCCTATCAAGCGTTCGATCACACCTGACTACATTATTTGTCTCGAAGACGGCAAAAAGCTGAAGATGCTTAAGCGTTATCTTCGGACAACCCATGGCATGAGCCCAGATGAATACCGTGCCAAATGGGGTCTTGCCGGGGACTACCCGATGGTCTCGCCTAATTATGCCAAAAAGCGATCGGCTTTTGCCAAGGAAATAGGATTGGGCAAACGCTAAAATACGCCGTTTAGGCGCAGGCCTTATTGGCGCGAGCATCAGTTTTCAGACGATTTTATATATCGACTGGTTTTCTAATCTAGCCCCCTGAATAGTTATCCAGAAAGTTCCTTTTTTTAAACCTGCGTGATATATCGCCCGGGAGAGGCAGCTGACATAATAAAAAATCATAAATTTTTAGTTAAAAATACCTAATAGATACCAATCCTGACACCTCGTAGTCACCCGATGACATCTAATTTCTAGTAATTTCATTACCGGGAAAGTTCGAAACCGTCACGTCAAACCTACTCTCTTTTTTCTGCCTCATTTTCTGAGCAAAAGCTAATGCGACCAATAGATACGCACATATAATTCGTAGCTTAGTGTAACTTCAAACAGGAATTCCAGCATGAGTCTCACATCCGACGAAACCAAGCCTCGCGAAAAAGTCCGATTCAAATGGGATGATCCGTTGTTGTTGGAAGATTCCCTGACCGAAGAAGAGCGCATGGTCCGCGATACGGCGAAGGGCTACGCCCAAGAAAAGCTGATGTCGCGTGTGCTGGAAGCGAACCGCCACGAGGTGTTCCACCGAGAGATCATGAATGAGTTCGGCGAACTTGGCCTTCTAGGCTCAACCTTGCCTGAGAAATATGGCTGCGCCGGCGTGAACAACGTTTGTTACGGATTGATCGCACGCGAAGTCGAACGTGTGGACTCAGGCTATCGTTCGGCTCTTTCGGTCCAGTCCTCGCTGGTGATGTGGCCTATCTATACATACGGCTCTGAAGATCAGCGGAGGAAGTATTTGCCTAATCTTGCGTCGGGCGAATGGATTGGTGCATTTGGCCTGACCGAACCCGATCACGGTTCCGATCCAGGCAGCATGGTCACTCGGGCGAAGTCCGTAGACGGCGGATTCCTGCTGAACGGCGCAAAAATGTGGATTTCCAACGCACCGATAGCCGATATTTTTGTCGTCTGGGCCAAGGATGATGAGGGCGTCATCCGTGGCTACATCCTCGAACGCGGAATGGAAGGCCTTACAACCCCGAAGATCGAGGGCAAGTTCTCCCTGCGAGCGTCGTCCACCGGCGAAATAGCCATGAGTGACGTGTTCGTTCCTGAAGAGAACAAGCTTCCCAATACCAGTGGCCTTGGTGGCCCGTTTGGCTGCCTCAACAAGGCCCGCTACGGTATTTCTTGGGGTGCTTTGGGTGCAGCCGAATTCTGCTGGCAGGCCGCACGCGAATACACTATGGAACGCAAGCAGTTCGGTCGCCCGCTAGCAGCCAATCAGCTGATCCAGAAGAAGCTTGCGGATATGCAAACGGAAATTACACTCGGACTTCATTCCTGCCTTCAATTGGGACGCCTAATGGATGAGGACCGCGCGACGCCGGAG
>JAPKDV010000177.1 GCA_028822385.1 Alphaproteobacteria bacterium | reverse complement strand
CCCAAATCGAGCACGAACTCGCGCTGATCGCCGAGCTGCGCTACGCCGCCTACTTCCTGACGGTCTACGACATCGTCCGGTTTGCCCGCTCCCGTGACATCCTTTGCCAGGGCCGCGGTTCGGCGGCCAATTCCGCTGTTTGCTACTGCATCGACATAACTGCCGTAGATCCCACACGCGTGGACCTGCTGTTCGAGCGGTTTATTTCCGCCGAACGTAACGAACCACCGGATATTGACGTGGATTTCGAGCACGAGCGCCGCGAAGAGGTGATCCAGTACATCTACGGGAAATACGGCCGTGAGCGGGCCGGACTGGCCGCCACTGTGATCAGTTATCGTTCACGCTCTGCCCTGCGTGAGGTTGGAAAGGCGCTAGGCCTCACCCAAGATACCGTTGCCGCCATGTCCGGGCAGGTCTGGGGGCATTCGAATTCTGGCGTTCCCGACGACGTGGTCCGCTCACTGGGGCTTGATCCCGGAGATCACCGGCTCGCACTAGCTCTGCGTCTGACCCATGAACTGATTGGCTTTCCCCGTCACCTTTCCCAGCATGTCGGCGGTTTCGTGATAACCAAGGGTCGTCTTGATGAGCTGGTTCCAATCGAGAATGCGGCGATGGAAAATCGCACCGTAATCGAATGGGACAAGGATGATCTCAACGCACTGGGGATGCTTAAAATCGACGTACTGGCACTCGGCATGCTGACCTGCATCCACAAGGCCTTCGACCTACTAGCACGCCATTATGGACGACATCTGGAGCTAGCTACCGTCCCGGCAGAAGACCCGGCCGTCTATGACATGCTGTGCGAGGCAGATTCACTGGGCGTGTTTCAGGTCGAAAGCCGTGCTCAGATGGCCTTTCTGCCGCGCATGAAGCCACGCAATTTTTATGATCTGGTAATAGAAGTTGCGATCATCCGGCCCGGCCCGATCCAGGGCGATATGGTCCATCCCTATATCCGTCGTCGGGACGGCTTGGAAGCCGTCGAATTCCCCTCCCAGGAACTAACTGATGTGCTCGGGAAGACCCTCGGTGTGCCACTGTTTCAGGAACAGGTGATGCAGATTGCCATTGTCGCGGCCGGCTTCACCCCCGGCGAGGCAGATCAGCTGCGCCGCGCCATGAGCACCTTCCGCAAGACCGGCACCATTCACACCTTTCACGCCAAAATGGTCGAGGGCATGGTGGAACGTGGCTACGAGCGAGACTTCGCCGAGCGCTGTTTTAGCCAGATCGAGGGGTTTGGCGAATACGGCTTTCCGGAAAGCCACGCCGCCTCCTTCGCGTTACTGGTCTATGTCTCGTCCTGGCTCAAATGCCATTACCCGGATGTCTTTGCTGCCGCCCTGCTGAACAGCCAGCCCATGGGGTTCTATGCACCGGCCCAGATCGTCCGGGATGCCCGCGAGCACGAGGTCGCAGTGCGTGGTCCAGACGTAAACCACTCCGAATGGGACAACACGCTGGAAGAGATCGAAGAACGCCCACGCGCTCATATGTACGCGCTGCGCCTCGGGTTTCGACAGATCAAGTCACTGAACACAGATGCTGCGCGGGCCATTGCTGCGGCCCGCCCGCTTGCAGGCTACGCCTCGGTTGAAGATGTCTGGCGGCGTGCAGAAGTGAACTCGGCAGCGCTAGTGGCCGTTGCGGAAGCCGATGGGTTTATCTCACTGGGGCTTAAACGCCGCGAAGCTCTCTGGGCAATTCGTGCACTCGGCCATAACGGCCGGGAAACCGCGTCTGCCCTGCCCCTGTTTACCGCCGCTGATGCCCGCGATGTGGTCTCCGAGCCCGTGATTACTCTACCCCGTGAGACCGCTGGCGAGTTCGTCGCCAATGACTACGCATCGATCCGTATGTCCCTGAAGTATCACCCGCTGGAATTGCTCCGCCCGCAGCTCAACGTCATGGATGCTGTCCCGGCCTGCGAACTGCGCTCACACCCCAACAACCGGCGCCTCACCACGGCGGGCCTAATCCTCGTTCGCCAACGCCCCGGGACGGCCAAAGGCATAATTTTCTTGACCCTGGAGGACGAAACCGGTGTCGCCAACATCATCATCTGGCCCGGTACCTTCAAACGCTTCCGCAAGGTCATCCTGTCCTCACGCCTGGTGCTAATCACCGGCAAGCTTCAGCGGGAGGGGATTGTCACCCATCTGATCGCGGAAAAGATCATCGATCTGTCCGACCGGCTCGATGCGCTGGAGGACGGTAGTGAGATCGATCCACCATGGGCCCGTACCGACGAAATTAAATATGGCGGAACACCTGATCCCCGACAGCCACGGACACTACACCCGCGCAACAACCACATCGCGATCAAATCAAGGAATTTCCATTGAATTCCAGCCGTAAGACCGCACCACTTAAAACTAGTTACGACTTGGACAGAAACCTCGGCATCCGCCCGAAGAAACACCCCACTATACCTGAATAGCTTACGGATACCGGCACCGCCTGCTCCTGTTCACATACGACGGTAGCAGAGACAAGGTTGCGACCGCTTGGATACCCATTTGCCGGATCGAACTAAATCCAGCTGATACCTAGCAAGTAGCAAATATTATCCCTGCGTTTTCAATTCCTACGGAGTTGTCGACAGGGCTGAGCTATCGTAATTTTCTTATGACAAAAGACTGCCACCATCGACATCGATGGTCGTTCCGGTGACAAAGTCGTTTTGGATCATGAAAATAATTCCCTGCGCCACTTCGTCGGCAGTACCCACACGTGGGATGATGTTTCCAGCAGTCGCTTTTGAATAAAAGGATGAACGATCATTACCTTGAGCAGCGAACATTGGCGTATCAATCGTACCCGGTGAGACCACGTTGATGCGTTTGGGTGCGATTTCAGGCGCAATGGCACGAATCAACGCTTCAACCGCACCGCCGACAGAACCTATTGCCACCATCCCCGGTTTGGTTTTACGCGCAGGCGAACCACTAACCAAAACGATGGAGCCATCATCGCCCAAATGCTCAGCACCAAAGCGCACGACATTGGCATAACCCCAGAGCTTATCGAAAGACGCTTTATATCCGTCCATATCCATTTCCAGGAACGGACCGATTGCTCGCGCACCGCCGGTCGCTGCGCTAACCAAAATATCATAAGGAGCGCACTCTTTCAGTAATACCTGCAAGGCGTCACGGTCGAGCACGTCGCATTTTTTCAATGTGATTCCAGCCGGCGCATTACCGG
>JAPKDV010000005.1 GCA_028822385.1 Alphaproteobacteria bacterium | reverse complement strand
GCCACCATGCGCCAGTTCCTCGATGATGTATGGGACCACGGTGATCTGCCTAAACCCATGAAGGCGCTAATCCGCCACAGGGTCTCGAACATCAACGCCTGCCTCTACTGCTCCGCACATCAGGTAAAAGTGTTGATGACCCAGGGTGTGGCGCAGGAAAAGATCGACAACATGCACGACTACCGCTCGCACCCTGCATTCGATGAGAAAGAACGCGCGATCCTGGCTTATGCCGATGCGTTGACGATCGATGCCAGCGCCATTCAGCCCGACGTGATCAATGCGTTTGTCGCACAGACGACCGATCAGGAGCGCGTCGAAGTGACGATTGTCGCCTCAGCTATGGGTTTGCTGAACCGCCTGAATGACGGCTTACAGGTACCCCTCGAAGAACCCATGCTGGAGATCGCAAGCGGCATCTCCTTCGACAAGGAATAGATAAATGGCTCGTATCGACATTGGACACATTACCTTGAATTTCTATGACAAGGGCGAGGGTGATGCCCTTATTTTCATTCCTGGGCTGGTCGGCCTCTACGACGCATGGTCTTTCCAGCTCGACCATTTCGCCGAGCGCTACCGCTGCATCACCTTCGATCATCGTGGCTGCGGCGACAGCGACAAGCCCACCGAACCCGGTTCCTACACAACCCAGATGATCGCAAAAGACGTGATTGGCCTGATGGACACCGTAGGAATAGAAAAGGCGCATGTTGTTGGCACCTCGACGGGGGGCTGCATCCTACAGAACCTTGCACTGGACCACCCGAACCGGCTACGTGCCTGCATCTTCAACAACACTTGGGTGATCGCTGACGAGTTCATCACCCGTGTCGCGTTGACCCGGAAACGGATCGCGGAATCCTATGGCCCGGAAGAATATGTGAAGGTCTCGAGCATGTTCACCTCGGGGGCAGATCAGTTCCGCCACAATCTTGACGCAGTGATGGAGTTGGAACGACGCGCGTTGGACACCATCGGATCTGTGGAAATTCTTACAGCTCGCCTCGACATGATGCTTGCCCACAACCGCAAAAACGAAATTTCCCAAATCGACAAGCCCGCGCTCGTGATCGGAACCATCGATGATGCCACGATCCCCTACTATTTTGCCGAGGACCTAAACGCAGCTATCCCGGGATCCGAAATCCTATTCTTCGATGATGGCGGACATTACTCCTACCGGCGACACCCGGAAAAATGGAATACGAATGTGCAGAATTTTTTGGACAACGCCGAAGCAACCATCTGAACACTGAACTTCAAGGGAGACAAATATGCCGAAAGGATACTGGATCGCCGCTTATCATAAGATTCATGACGCTGAAAAATTCGCGGCATATCTGAAACTCGCCGGACCCGCAATCGAAGCCGGTGGCGGGACCTTTTTGACCCGTGGCATGGCAGCAAAGGCCTATGAGGCCGGCATTTTGCAACGGACGACAATAATTGAATTTGAATCTCTGGACGCAGCGCTAGCCGTTCATGACGGGCCGAACTACGCGAAAGCGATTGAATCTCTTGGTGGTGCCGTCACCCGCGACCTGCGGTTTATTGAAGGATTTAAATAGCCGACTAATCTATTCGCAACCCGGCCTTGGTGACTTTGATTAGTGTTGAAAAAATCACTCTGGTTGATTGTGAGATTCGCAATACTGGCCTGAATTTGGATGCACAACGACCTGCACGCTTGAATCGCACAAATCGTTTAAAATATGGACGTTCCGGCTTAATTGTGGTCAAGCATGGGGACTAAAATCAACACCCGTCAGAGACGTGTGAAATCATGCCCACCGAGAAGTCAATTGCTAGCGCGAATAACTAAAGCGGCGGCCGACCCCGGCCTTGCAGGTGCTTGGGCACTTGCGCGTTTCTTTCCGAAACAAAGCGTCGCGCGAAACATCGCGCTTTGCCGACGCGCCGGGCTACGTGAGCCGGCCTTCGTACTGTCCTTTGACTGCGATACAGACGCCGACAGCGCAGTAGTGGGCTCGGTACATGCCCGTCTTCGCTCTGTCGGTCTATCACCACTTTATGCAGTGGCCGGTGAAGTTCTGACCGCAGGAGCCGCTGCGTATCGTGAGGTCGCGCACGACGGTGCGATCTTCCTAAACCACGGTTTTCGTCGCCATGCCGCACTTGATGCAACGTCCGGTGATGTGACGTCGACCTATTTTTATGGCGCAACCCCAACAGTAGAATGGCAGAAAGATATCCGACTCGGTGACGAAGCCATCCGCGATATCCTTGGGCAACAGCCCAACGGTTTTCGCACGCCCCACTTTGCGAGTTTCGAACAACCCCGTGAACTCCAGACTTTATGGCAATATCTGAAAACGCTGGGCTATAGCTACTCATCATCAACCCGCCCACTCTTCACACTGCGTCACGGGCCCTTCTTTCATCGTGACGGGATTGCCGAATTCC
Organism: Alphaproteobacteria bacterium; assembly: GCA_028822385.1. GTDB lineage: Bacteria > Pseudomonadota > Alphaproteobacteria > UBA6615 > UBA6615 > JABJAG01. Next base: position 45,264 of record JAPKDV010000005.1, on the reverse strand, counting down.
CCGTCAGCGGTTGCCTAAGCCAACCCGGCCAAATCATCGACAGTTGGGGGATTATAAGAAACGGAGACGGTACACCTAAGCGGCTGATCGCTGAATTGCGCGCCTATCTGACTGTCATGGAGGCCGGGGAACCTGTGTTCCTCAACATGTACCTGGACCCTGCTGATATCGCGGATTATGAGGAAGTCTTCTCTATCCTCGCCTCATTCGCACCTTATTCCGCACCCGATTTTGCAACGATTCTCGCGCGGGCAAACCATGTCTAATGGTACCTTGCGCATTCTTTGCTTGGGATATTGCTTTCCGCCCGTCGCAAGCCCGGAATCCTTCGTAACAGCCAAAACTATGGCTGCAATTCCGGATACCAATGTAGATATTGTCACAGCATCTCCGTATCTCTTTGCGCAGTTTCCCGATCACAGCATGGACGCCTATGTTAAGTCTCGGTTCGGACGGGTCGAACGCATTGACGGCACCAGATACAGGTTGTTGGGAAAAATTTCCCATTTTCCGATGCGTCCAGATCGATATCTGCTGCTGACCGGCGCAACCGTGCGAGCTGCGGAATTCCTACAACCCAAAAATTATGATTGCCTAATCACCCGCTCCCAGTATCACTCCATCCATGCTGCTGGCCGCAAATTAAAGAAGCGGCACCCGGGGCTGCCTTGGATCGCCTGCTTCTCGGATCCTTGGTCGAACAGCATCTATGATCGCAAATTACCCCTACTCTCTGCATGGAGTGACCGGCTCGAAAGCTTGGTCTTGCAAGAAGCAGATGCGCTGGTGTTCCCGACTGCGGAAATGCAAAAAAGTTATGTAGATCAAAATCCTAATGTGGCGGTTGATGAAAAATCCCATGTCGTGCCCCACGGGTTCGACCCCTCTTTGTACAACCAAGGGCCGGCAAGAGACCCCGGACAAACCATAAATATTGGTATGTTCGGAAGCTTCTACGGACCACGCACGCCGCACCTTCTCTTTAATGCCATTGACCGCATGTCTGAAGATTCCTCACTGCCCGACTTCATGCTGCAGGTGTACGGCGGAGGCGGTGAAAACTTCGACAATGAGATGGCACGCTATCCCGCAGCCAGAAAACACATCGTCCATGGTGGTGTTCTTCCCCATATAGACGCCCTAGCACGAATGGAAACCTGTGACCTGCTCGCGATCAGCGACGCCCCCATGCCTCCGCCTTCTATTTTCCTCTCATCCAAGATGATCGACTATATGGGTGCATATCGACCCATTTTTGCGATCACGCCGGAGGGTGTCACGCAGGATCTCGTCCAACGCACCGGTGGATGGGTCGTAGACCCAGATGACCCGGCAGCGATTGCCGCCAAACTTTCTGAAGCTATACGAGAAATCAAAGCACGCAAGGTTCGACCTTCCGAACGCGTCCGGAATGACTACCGCATTGACCGTATCGGTGGCCGTCTGCGTGACCTACTCGATCAGACGATCGCCCAAATGGGTCAAACCCTGTGACTGGAGAACACAACTTCCGGCGTGCACCACACATCCTATTTCTAACTGCGCTGTTTATCAGCATCGCTGGATTTCTGGGTTACTACGACGGCGTAAATTTTATCACACCGCCTTCAGCCGTCGTGCTTGGCGCGCAACTGATTTTGATCACTGCCGCTATTTCTGTGCTCCGCATGCGTATGTTCGAGGGCACAGCAAGGCTCGCACCGCTATTCGCCTTGGCCATATGGGCTGCTTTGACAATTCTGTGGACCGATGACGCTCTGATTTCAACGCGGCGATGGCTACTGATCTTTGTCCCAAGTATCGGTCTCGCTCTGCTGGCGGCAACTGATTCCAGACCAGAACGAAGCTTCACATGGATAAAATGGTTATTGATCGCCATCACCTTAGGATCCTGCATATTCTCTTTAATCATCTATGCCTTCGGCGAAACATATGGGATTCAAGGAAATAGGCATAAATTTGAACGGTTTCGTGTCCTTGATTTAGGCGGCTGGGTTGTTGGTGTTTCTGAAGGCGGACGCCAATACCTAAATCTAAATCTCTACATTCACCGTTTCTCGGGTTTCACAACCAACCCGAATAGCTTTGCTCTGTTTGCCGCCCTGGCGCTGATCTCGCTTTGCGCAACCGCCAGAACGAAAATCAAATCCGGCGGCTGGATTGAAATCACCTTGATCCTGATAACGGCAGTCATTCTGGCAATGTCCGCGTCTCGAGCGGCAGTCGCAATGGCGTTCGCTGGCCTGTTCATCATTTTTCTGCTGCGGTTCGGGCAAAGAAATCTAGCTCGACTCTGCGTGACAGCGATACTGGCGCTGACCGTCCTGCTTTACCTGCTCATAGTGTTTCAGGCAGGGCTAGGTGGGGGGGGCGAGGAAGAAATTTTTGATCCACGCCAACGCGCGGATGTCTGGCGCCTTGCTATCCACGCAGCGGCCGATGTTTGGTTCCAAGGTCTCGGGTTCGGAATGACGCAGGAAGCTTTGTTCACGCCGCTTGGAATTCAGACATCCGCCCATTCCGTGCCGCTATCAATGCTTCTTGAAACAGGTATCGTTGGTCTGCTGCTTTCCCTCATCGTCTGGTTTCTGCCAGTTTTCACCTTGACCCGAACGAATACTCAGCTCTCCAATACCTCGATTGCAATCGTTGCGCTTCTCGTCGCCCTATTTGTTCACCAGACAGTCGACAGTTCCGTTTTCCGATATCACTGGGCACACTTTGTTTTTGCCTACCTGATTGGGGCCAGTTCGCAATTGGCAGCGCGGCATCACAACGCGTAAGAGTTCGCTCAGGGAATATCGATGAGCTTCGAGACTAGGTTGATCACACGTCTAAAAATTGGCCGAGACCGCTGGAATTCTTGCGCGGACGGCTTTCCCGATGCCTGGCTGTGGCATCGCTGGGAAGCAATTGAGGCCTATGCCACCTGGTCAGGCACAGTAGATATTAGCTTTGCGATTCTAGACCCACAAGAAAATCGGCCAATTGCTCTGGTCCCCCTTCGTGACGTGGCGGGACGAAAGCCCTTCCACAGTCTATTGCGCCATCTGGAATCCACGGGCGGCCCGGCCTTCGACCCGAATCTGAGTGCACGGCAACGCCGGAATGCCGAGGCTGCCGTAAAATCCAGCCTCATAGCTTTGGCAACCCAACAGAATGCGCATCGAATTGATCTCTCTGTGGCTCCGCTGGCACCTACCCAAGCCGAGGCCCCTGCAGGCAGCATCAACCCCCTCGTGATGTTTGGATGCCGCGAAGCCTCCACTCAAAGCTGGATTCTCGATCTTTCGGGTCGCAGCGAAGACGAGCTTTGGCGCAACCTAGAGCAACGCGTTCGCAAAAGCGTCAATCGCGCCAAACGGGAAGGCGTCACAATTCGCGCGGCCACGCACGACGACAAAGCCGATTTTATCTGCCTGCACATGGACAACGCCCGGCGCACAGGCATTCCCCCCAAGCCCCTCTCTTATTTCGACAAGATCTTTGATGATTTCCTGAATCCCGGAATGGCATCGGGTTTCTGCGCTCTCGCGCCAGACGGCAACACAATCGCAATACACGTGTTTGCCGAATATAAAGACGGCGCCCTCTATTGGGTCGTGGCCAGCGATGATGAAGCTCTGTCCAACGGCACCAATGATCTGGTTCAGTGGCATGCTATCAAAAGTTTCGCGGCTCGCGGACTAGCACGATATGAATGCGGCGAAGCCTTTCCAGGCCTGTCGGAAGGTAAGTTGCGACGGATCAGCGACTTCAAGAAGGGCTTTGGTGGCGTGATTACACCGTATTATCGCGGCACGATGACAACCCGGCCGATTGTTGCAGCGATACTCGATCTGTTGCGTGCCATCCGCAGCACACAATCAACGGGTGATGCGTGAAACACATCACCGCGCATTTTGACAGCGAGGCCTACCGGTATCCAACAGAAATTGGCGAAGACCACGTTCAGGATCGCAAATGGGCTCTGATCAAAACCCATGCACCCAAAGCGGGCATCGTCGCGGATATCGGATCGGCTAGCGGCCGCCATAGCTTAAAGCTTGCCGCGCGTGAGCTTTCTGTTGTTGCCATCGACCCCAGCCAAAAAATGCTCGCGACACTTGTCCGGGGTGTAGAAAACACAGATCTGAATGGCCGGATTCTGCCCTGTGCCAGCGCCCTGCCGCATTTGCCATTCACGCAAGCCCGGTTCGACCTTGTCTACTGCTTCTCTACAATGCTGCTGCTGCCTCAAAATGAACAAGAAATCGCGGTGCGGGAAATGTCATTGATGCTAGCACCCGGAGGCATTCTAATTCTAGATGTTGCTGGCACCCACTCACTCGCGATTCGATACTGGCGACGGTATTACCAAAAACGCGGCATGGATGGTGTTTTCGGACATACTGCACAAGGAACCCGGTCCCTGTTAGGGGATAACGGGCTAGAAATCGTCTCCATGGAAGCGCATGGCGTCCTGTCCCAGTTCCTGCTTTTTCCGGGTCTAGAAAAAATTCCAGGCCTCACCCGGCTTGTTCGCGGGCGCGGTGCCAAACCCGGCTGGGATGCCGTGATCTCACGCCTTCTGCCCCGACTGGCAGAACGCTGGTATGTGGTGACCCGGCGTCCGGCCGACGGCACCAATTAAAATGCGTATCGGTCAACATCAGCTCGATAGTGCCCTTATGCAACGGTTCATTGCGGAGGCGGCGACCAAGAGTTCGGCTCTGTTCATGGCATTCCTACTGGCACGATGGCTCGCCGCCGAGGGTTTTGGCGGATATTCGCAGGCTCAGGCACTGGTCGCCGTTCTGGTTCCCATCGCGCTGTTCGGCCTTGGCATCGCGATCATTCGTCAGATTGCGGGCGCGACCTCTACAGCTGACATCGTCGCCCCCATAACTACAGCATTCGTACTTATTTCTGTCATCTCACTGGGGCTCGCCACTGTCATGTGGATCGTAGCACCGCATATGGCGACCGCGTTTTCAAACCACCCATCAGCCATCGCGCTGTTTCGTGCCGCCGCCGTCTTGCTACCTGTGGCAGCCTGGCAGGCTCTATTCTTTGAAGCACTTCGCGCGCGGGAACGTGTTCTTACAACAACGCTCCTACAAATCGGCGAGTCACTCGCCTCTCTTGCGACCATCATCGTGCTCTGGTTTTCAGGTGAGCTAACACCGGTCACGGTGATCCTACTGATCACCGGTCTCAAAGCCTTTTTTCTGCTCTGCGCATTAGCAGATCTACAACGCTCTCAGAAGGTCGGCCAAATCCATATTCGGCTTCTTTCAAGACGCGATGTTCAGGCCGGACTCGCGCTGGGTATTCCGTTGATGATCGCCGGGCTGGGCGAATCCCTTATGGGAATGGTTGATCGCATTCTGGTCGGCAGCCTGGCGGGCAGTGAAGCTGTAGGACGCTATGTCGCGGCCCAAACGCTGGCAGCCATACTGGCCTCTTGGGGCTCACCCTATTGGTGGCTACTCTATCCGCGCATGGCCCGCGCGATGAATAAGAATTCCCACGCTGAGACGATCGCGGTTACCCATCGTCTGTTTGGCAATTATATCACCTTCGCCATGCCGCTGGCTGTGCTAATTGTGATTCTCGGACCGCAGGTTTTGACGCTCGCCGTTGGGGAAAGTTTTCATATTTCGACGATTGCGATGGCTATTCTGGTGCTCGCGGTATTCGTAAACCAGTCTGTGACACCCTGGGAGTACTCGCTCTACATCTCTGGCAAGGCCGTATTCCTAATGTGGACATCCCTGTTTTGGGGTGTTGCTGCCGTGTTCGGCATTATCGTGCTGCTACCCGCTTACGGGCTTCTCGGAGCCGCGCTCTCGATTGCTTTTGCACGCATCGGCTTCGCGGCAATCATTGTTCAGGGTGCAGAACGACACGGCCTGGGCGCAGCTCTGTTACCTGTTGAAATTATCTCGCGCGTGGGCATAGCACTGGCTCTAGGAGTACTTATCGTTGGCATAAGCGCCATTGTAACGTCCGTCGTTCATATTCCATGGATAGCAGCTACACTATTCAGCGCGGTCTACGGACTGAGCAATCTGGCCGTGTGGCTCACTCAGGCGCGCCGACGCTCAATCTGATCCCTTCGATATGCTCTACAATCACTGCAGCCGCTTTGGAACCAGCCTCCCCATTTCCCTGAAGTGAGCACCATTTTTCGACAATCTGAGGTTCGACTGGATTGGCCAAAAAATCAGCCACCGTTTCGGAAAGTAGCGCTGCATCCGCCCCAACAATTCTAGTCAAACCGAGTTCAACAGCATCGGGCCGCTCGGTCTTTTCGCGAACAATAGCAACACGCGTCCCCATGGACGCAGCCTCTTCCTGCACGCCACCTGAATCCGAGACCACAAATACAGCAGCTTTCTGCGCACTCAGAAACTTTGGGTAGTCAAGCGGTTCACAAAGAGTCACCCTGTCGGTGAGTGCGCCGAAAAATTGATACGCGACACGGCGCACCTTCGGATTCGGATGAATTGGCCAAAAAATACGTAGACCGGGATACTCGGACAGCAGTGAAACTAGTTGCTGACAAGTCTTTTCCAGGCGTTCACCAAGGTTCTCCCTCCGATGGAGCGTAACAAGAATGAAGTCATCATCCGGTAGCCAGTTGTTATCACCTTCATCCGCACGTCTCAGCATCAACTGCTGACTGTCCAGGCCAGAGTTCCCAATGACGTGAATGTTTTCAGCATTAATACCTTCATCGATAAGATTTCGGCGGGCACTCGGATAGGGGGCCAAGTGGAGGGTCGCCAAACGCGCAATTTCCTGACGAAACCCTTCTTCCGGCCAGGGCTCATTGATGTCGTGTGTTCGCAATCCGGCCTCGAGATGCATCACTGCGGCCCCGCTCAGATAGCCAAACTCCGCGCCGGCAAAGGCTGTAGCGGTATCACCCTGAACAAGCACCCAATCTAGCGATAGCTCGTCAAAGCGCATGCTCAGCCCTTCGATGGTGCGCCTGACAACCTCAATAGGGGTCTGATTGGGCTGCATAAGGTAAAGATTTTCATCAATCTCAATGTCAAACGCCTTCAACGTCTGCGTCATGATTTCAGCATGCTGGCCGGTGCAGACAACTTCAAAATTCACAGCCGAACCCGCTGTGCGCAAGCCCGCTATAACGGGAGCCAGTTTTATGGCTTCCGGGCGTGTACCAAAAATTACTAAACCAGACATAAAAAAACTCTTCCTTAATACACTTCGTTATTGCCCGCCATTTGCGAGATTTAGCAACAAGTCACCTGCTGCGGACCCAGCGACTGCAGGATCCCAAAGCTGCCAGGCAGATTCCCGAGTTTGCTGTGCCAAAGTCTGTCGGCGGCTGGTATCCGTAACGAGCGCACGAAGCGCACTCGCATAAGAACGTGCATCGCCGTCAACATAAACCACGGGGATACCCGAATACTCTTTTGTATCTTCAGCCGGCGATCGATTGATGATGACCGGCACGCCAGACAATGAGGCCTCCATAACTGATTTGGGCATTTCACGGAAGCAGCTATTAACTAGCATAACGTCGAAGTTCGGCATGAGGCTGCAAAGCCGATCATTCTCTACTGCCCGCATGACTTCCACCCGATCCCCAAGCCCGTATTCCAACACGGTCTTGCGTGCAGATTCATGAAGTGGACCATCCCCAACCAGGGTGAGTATTGCTTCGGGAACATCACGAAGCGCCGCGATAACCGGGCGAGGATCGCGACCTGGCATCTGGCGACTGACCCAGATTGCACGCAGCGGCGAAGTTTCACAGTCTTGCGCCTTCGGCGCTCCCTTAATTCCAACAACATTAGGAATGACCCAGGTTTTCGACGAAATATCCGGAGGCAAAAAATCGACAATCGGTGAATAGACCGCAATCACAGCATTTGCGTTACGCAAAGCGCGCGCACCGGAGAATTTAGCAAGTCGCCGCCAGACCCGATCTCTGGTCTCAAGATATTGCGACTGAATCAACGCATCCGGTGTCGTGTGAAGGCTCACGGCGAAGGGAATGCCTGTCTGATCAGCGATGATGGATGTTGCAATAGCGGCAAGCCCATCACCATAAGCTCGCATGACATGCGGGGGATCATTGGTCAGTTCTGAAGCCAGACGACGCAATGATAGAGACAGCAGACCATAGCGTAGTCCCACTGTTGCGAGCGCCAGATGCCGCCGATCAAGACCCACCGGGATATAGCGATGGCGCGCCGGCGCGCACAGCCGTGCAACGGTCCCGTCATCCGGCTGATCAGCGACCAGGCCCAGAACAGTGACTTTTTCAAAAGCCGCACCGGGATTAAAGTAACCGTCGAGGATTTCGCCCTTGGTCATCCAGTCGGATATTCGATCCTCGACCACGACCAATAGATGCATATCAAAGCCTACTTTCCGAAAACTTACGTCACACGAGACGGGATAAGGTCCGCATCATTTCGTTCGTCCCGACTAACCACAGTATTTTATACGGTTCTATTCATGATTCGACCCCGTCAAGATGCCATCTTCCCCGATCCGGCAGCTTGCATGTAAACCTTAGCTCCGGCAAAAGGTCACATCATGGGCGTCATAAAGACATTTCGGCTGCACTCCGACGCGCCCTTGCTGCAGGTGCTGACGGTAATTGTCGCGCTGCTTGCAGCCTTTACCCCACTCCAAGTCTGGATACCTGCCATTTGCGTAGCTGGTGCAATCATACTGCGACGGTTGATCGCGCGGGATATACGAGGATTACGCCATCCGCGCTTTGCCTTCGTCATTCTGGCCATTGTGGTCTGGGGTATGTTGTCCAGCCTCTGGTCGATCGATCCGGGGCGCAGTCTGGAGAAATCAGCCAAGCTTCTGCTCTTTGCTGCCGCGATGATAATTCTGTTGGATGCCGCCGCGAAACTCACCCGGGATGAACAGAAATCCCTCACGCGATGGATGATTTTCAGCGCTCTGGCGTTGATTACACTGACATTGGCCAAATTCGCCAAGATCGAAATCTTCACTGCCTGGATTAGCAAGCAAACCATTCTGGGAAACGAGTTCGACAGTCTAAACCGTACCGCCAGCATTATCGCCATTTTCGTCTGGCCATTTGCGCTGGGTATTTTCCACCTCCATGGCCGACGACTGGCGACCCTCTTCGTCATCGCATCAACGATCACGGTGTTCCTGCTTCCTCCCATTGCGCCGGCACTAGCCCTCATGGTTGGCGCGGGTGTTTTTGCTGCCGCGCTCTACGCGCAATCCCTCGGGAAGACATTGCTTGTCGTGGGGTTTGGTGCGTTCATCGCGATGGTGTTATTGCTCGATACCCTTGTCCCCTGGGCCAATCAAATACTGGTCACCAACATCGACACGCCCAATTCGGAAGTCCATCGCTTCGTCATCTGGCAGTTCGCTGTCGAACATATTCTCGATCGACCACTCTTTGGCTGGGGCCTCGATTCCTCGCGTGTCTTCCCCGGTGGCAGCGCGGATCTTTTCTTGTTTACCAATCCTGATGGAAGTGCGGCCACAGGCGCTGCGATGCCGCTGCACCCGCACAATTCACTCATTCAGATCTGGCTGGAACTCGGCCTGGTCGGGATTGGCCTGTTTGCTGCGCTGGTTGGGCTGGCATTTCGCGGGACGGCATACGCGCGCAGCGGAAATGCCGGGGCGGCAACAATTATGGCAACCATCGCAAGTGGATTTGTCGTTGCCCAGCTAGGATTTGGTGTCTGGCAAGGATGGTGGCTCGCAACCCTCGGCTTTGCCGCTGTCTATGCGGCAGCCATAACCCAAACCCCCGATGATTCGACTCAACTACCCGTCAACGAGTGAACCGACACAATACGGCGCGAATCCATCAGAGGTGGGCTCTCCCCATCCGTAACGCACAGCACGTAAGTGCCACCGTCCAACGGGATTAACGCCGCATCCCCCACCAGAAAACTGTTACGACCGGTATCTACTGACAGAGTTGCCTGATTGTGAGCAAACACAATCGCTTGTCCTGACTGAAGGCTGCGCAATTCTTCATACAGGTGGGTCAAAGGATGAAGATTGCTACGAAATGATTCAACAGATGCCGCCACAGGCCACATCTCGGCCTTTCCCGCGTCCACGATTCTCAGTACCGGGCTGTTCCTCCCCAAACGAGCGACCACGTGGTCTCCACCAGCGCAGAAACTTGCCGTAGCCCGCGCTCGATTCTCGGGCAGGCCAGATTTCGTCCAAAACGGCGCGGCTGACAGCAGAATCACCGCGACGAGCAACACAGACAGCACAATCACACGTTCGGATCGCTCCCAAGGGATAGCCGCCTGACGAGGTTTCCCCGGCTTTCGTTGCCCGATGACAGCCACGAGCCCGGCAATGACCATCGCACCGCCCCAGCCCCGCAGGTCACCGGGAAGAATGACCTCGGACAACACCAGCAACAAGACCACAACCCCACCCCAGAGCATAGCGCGCCCGGCCATCAGGCTAGCAAGTCCAAGCGCGACGACGAAGCCATCGACGGCAATCGTCGCGGCATAGACGCGATTGCCTCCATCAATGGAGAGTATGGGAGAGGATAAAACGACGCCGAGCATCACCAGCAATAGCACCAGTTCACCGTCACCCCGACGGCGATAGACCAGCGCACCCAGCCCCCAGAGCCAGCAGGCGGCAAGTACAATACGGGCGGGAATCCAGGGTATGTAAGTCAAAAGCCGCTGCAGGTATTCGAGAAACCCCTGAAACAAACCTGCAATCAGCAAGAGCGGGTTTTCGCGAAAAATAGCCCAGCTCGCCCGGTAAATCTCTTCGGCACTGGCGCCGGGCAGTTTTTCCAGCGCATAAATCCAGCGTTCTCCTCCAGCGACAAGGCCGTAGAGTGTGTAGGACAGGTTGGAATGTGCTTCACTGGGGATACCGCCAAGCAGCTTGACAATCACCGAGCCAGGCACAAATCCGGCAGCTGATGCGACGAGGATTAGTATACCGAAACGCCAGCGCTCCCCTTGGGTCTGTGTTTTGGAAAAAAACGGCCAGAGCACAAGCAACGGAATCACCAGAAAAGCACCAGCCCGCGCGTTGAGAGCGAAAGTGAGGATAAAGGCGCCCATAATTAGGAAAGCTACTGATCGTTTTTCCGCCCCGATGACGAACAACACCAGACCACATGCTCCCAATACGAAACCGATATTCTCTGTCAGGGTCGCGATAGACATGGTGGCTGCGAAGGCCGCGAGGATCAAGATCGCGATGATACTAGGTCCGGTACCCCAGCGACGCGCCGTTGCCACCGCGACCGCAAAAATAGCTCCGGCATTCATCAGCCCCTGCAACAAGAGCGCGAGTTGCAGCTCGGAACCCGCAAGCCGGAGCAACCCCGCCAGATAAAGCGAATAGGCCGGACGACGCTGGCAGAACGCCGATAGCCCCTCGCCATCAAGCAGACTAAGCGCACAACCGTAATATCCGGCGGCATCGTTCCACGGCAGTAGGCCGCCGATCGCATTAGGGTGAGTGCGCCCACTGAACCAGTAGTCGAGAAGCGGGAGCAAAACAGCCCCAACAGAAATCACGAGAAGACCAAAACCGGTCACGAGACCAATACGTCCCCGGGGTGCCAGAGCCTCGCCTAATAGCCGTTTCATTTGATTTTCAAAGACGAGAGAATCGCATCGGTCATCTCAGTGCTGGTCGCGTTTCCACCAAGATCACCCGTACGGATTTTTCCATCTTCAAGAACCCCATAGACCGCAGTCTCCACCACATCCGCACTCTCATCCTCACCCAGATAGCGCAGCATCATAGCGACGGTCAGAATGGTCGCACAGGGGTTAGCAATACCCTTTCCGGCGATATCGGGCGCCGTGCCATGCACCGGCTCGAAATAGGCCCAGCGTTCCCCGATACATGCCGAGGCCGCCAGCCCCAGTCCCGCCGCAAGCCCGGCGGCCACATCAGAGAGAATATCCCCGAATGCATTGGTTGCCAGGATGACATCGAAATGCCCAGGATTTCGGACCATATCCATGGCACAGGTATCGATATTTGCGGTTTCATAGGCGATCTCCGGGAATTCTCGCGCCACGTCAGCGCAGGCCTCCAGAAACAACCCGTCGCTGAGTTTAAGCACGCCGACCTTATGTACGGCTGTGACAAGCGAAGGCCGACCGTAGGTTTCCTGTCGCGCCATGGCCTGCGCGAACGCCATCCGCGCGGTATTGGTTGAGGCTTTCCGGGTTACAACACGAACCGCATAGGCTGCGTCGTCATCACCCATATACTCATCGCGGGAGTAGAGGCCTTCGGTCACTTCACGCACGACAACACAATCAATGTCATTAGTCGGCCCCGCAATGCCATCAATCGTGCGGGACGGGCGCACGCTCGCACTCACCTCAAGACCAATTCGCAACCCGCCGAGAGGGTCTCCACCGTGGGGCGGTATCTGAGCCACATCCATTGCCCCGACCAGCACCGCATCCGCCGCTTTTGCCGCGTCGAGCGTGCCATCTGGCAGAGAATGACCAACTCCCAGAAAGGTGTAATAGCCCGCCGGACGAACATCGTAGTCGAACCTCGGACCGCCCCGGCCCGACAGCGCATCCAACACCTGACGCCCACAATCGGTCACTTCCGTGCCAATCCCGTCTCCCGGCAACACACAAATTGTATAGCTGGATGCCATAGCTGCTAATCCTTACCCTCGTAGACTTCCAGAACTCGGATGGCGTCATCCTTGCCCCAGCCTGCGGCCTCGGCACGCTGAAACATCGCCCGCGCAGCCGGCACAACCTGCAACTCTATACCGTTTTCCTTCGCTAGATCGATGGCGATTCCCATATCCTTGACAAAAATCTCGACCGCACCGCGCGCCGTGAAATCACGGTTAAACACCGGGTCTAGGCTCATATCCAGCATCGCGCCACGCACCGAACCCTTCGGCAGACAGTGGCGCATCACATCTGGGGATAGACCGGCGCGCTCCCCCGTGAGCAGCATTTCAGCGATCAGCGCCGTGCTCGCATTGACATACATATTGGTGACAACCTTCATCACCCCGCCCGAACCCGACGGACCAGTATGGGTAGCGTCAGCTGATATTAGCGCAATGATTGGCTGCACGCGGGCAAAGGCTGCGTCACTGCCACCCACCATGAACGTAATAGTGCGGGCATCAACCTGCGGTGTGGAACCAGAGATTGGCGCATCCAGCATATCGATGCCAGACGCGGCCAGCTTAGAGGCCAAGTCCTTGCTGTAAGCTGGCGGCATGGTGCTCATCTCAACATGGATCAGGCCGGTTTTGCTCACCTGGTCGATGCCATCGGGACCAAACAGGTTCTCTTCAATGTGTTCCGGCTTGAGCAAGATGGAGAAGGTGATATCGCTGTTCTCGGCAACTTCGCGCGCATTGGGCAAAGGCATTCCTCCCACATCCACGAGCATCTGCGTCCGCACAGGATCGATGTCATAGCCGCAAACGGCGTGCCCATCGGCCAACATCTGTTGCGCCAGACCCAAGCCCATCTTGCCCAAGCCGATCATTCCTAAATTTTCGCCCATCACACATATCCCTTGTTTGATTGTTTGTTGGGAATGTGGTGCCGCGCGGTCGCACCGGAGTCAATTGACTGCTAGGCTAGGCCTTCCTTAGCAATCAGGGCATCCGCCGTCGGCAATTTACCGCGATAGGCGATATAGGCGTCCTCGGGATCCATGGAGCCACCCGACGAATAGATATGACGGTAAAGTTTTTCGGCCGTTGCCGGATCAAACGGGTCACCGGCTTCTTCGAATGCACGATAGGCATCTGAATCAAGAACACCGGACCACATATAGGAATAGTAACCCGCCGAGTATCCATCACCTGAAAACACATGGGCGAAGTGCAACGTGGCATGACGCATCACGATCTCATCGGGCATGCCGATTTTCGAGAGCACATCAGCCTCAAACGCCACCGGATCCACATCAGCCGCCTGCTCCGGATCGAGTGCGTGAAAAGCCATATCGACCAGAGCCGAAGACGTGAACTCAACATTCGTAAAGCCCTTATTAAACTTGCCCGCAGACTGCAGCTTCTCAAGCAGCGCTTCCGGGATCGGCTCTCCGGTCTCATAGTGAACTGCGTATTCTTGCAGCACCTGCGGCACTGTCAGCCAGTGCTCGAAAAGCTGGGACGGCAACTCAACAAAATCTCGGCTGACCGAGGTTCCAGAAATGGACGGATAGGTCACATTGGAGAGCATGCCGTGCAAGGCATGGCCGAACTCGTGAAACAGTGTCCGGGCATCGTCCATAGTGATCAGGATCGGCTCACCAGCTGCCGTCTTGGCAAAATTCATGACGTTTATAACAAAAGGAATCTGCTCTTCATCGCCGTTCTCCCCCGCGATGCGGTGCTGATCCTGAAACGAACTCATCCAGGCGCCAGATCGTTTTGAGGACCGAGCAAAATAATCACCCAGAAAAATTGCGATGCGTTTTCCCTCGGCGTTGCTCACTTCAAAGACTCGCACATCCGGGTGGTAGGTCTGCACATCTTTATGCTGACGAATGGTGATGCCAAACAGCTTCTCCGCCGTTGCAAAAGCCGCTTCGATCATCTTTTCCAGCTGCAGATAGGGCTTGACCTCAGCTTCGTTAAAATCGAACCGCGCCGCGCGCATCTTCTCGGAATAGTGACGCCAATCCCACGGGGCCACGGCGTGATTGTGACCTTCGGCAGCGATCAGTTTGGCAAGATCAGCGGCCTCTTCAGCAGCGCGAGCGCGGGCCTTCCCCCACATAGTTTCCAGCAACGTGCGGACATTCTCAGGCGTTTTGGCCATGGTGTTGTCGAGCTTAAAATGGGCAAAACTGTCATAGCCAAGCAGCGCGGCTTTCTCCGCACGCAACTGCACCATTTCAGCGACTAGAGGTCGGTTGTCGTGTTCGCCCGCTCCTGCGCCCCGCCCAACCCAAGCCTTAAAGGCCTCTTCGCGCAGATCACGGCGTTCGGAAAATGTCAAAAATGGCTCAATGATTGAGCGGGACAGAGTCACCGCATGCTTGCCCGGATACCCTCGTTCCTCGGCCGCGGCAGCCATGCTGGACACCAAAAAACCCGGCAAGCCAGCAAGATCATCAACATTTTCGAGAACGAGCGCATAGCTGCTTTCATCGGCGAGAACATTCTGGGAGAACGCCGTGCCCAGTGAAGCGAGGCGTTCATTGATCGCCGCAAGCTTGGTTTGCTCAGCGCCGCCGAGCTGCGCACCCGAACGCACGAAAGACTTCCATGTCAATTCCAGAACTCGGTTCGCTTCAGCATCAAGACCCAATGCCCCACGCGCCTGATAGAGAACATCGATGCGCACGAACAATTCACTGTTCATGGTGATCGCCGAGGAATGCCGCGACATCTCGGGTGCCAACTTGCGTTCCAATCTCTGAATCGTGTCGTTGGTGTTCGCACCCGACAGGTTCCAGAAGATACTCGCCGCGCGGTCCAGCAATTCGCCGGCCCGCTCTAGCGCTGCTATGGTATTCTCGAAGGATGGCGCGTCAGGGTTGTTCGCTATTCCGTTGATCTCGGCCAGATGCTCTGGCAAAGCAACGGTGAAGGCTGCGTCGAAATCGCGATCCTCTATGACTGCAAAATCAGGCAGGTCGAGCGCACCATCCCAGTTGGCGATCGCTGAATTCAAGTCATTCGTGAATGACATGGGCCTGTCCTATATAAGTTAAAAACTGTCTGTCCCCCTATATGGGGATGTTCGGGCCTATCTTCCAGACATCGATAACTGAATTTCCCGGAGCTCTCTATGGATCCCGAGGAAGGTGATAGCAGGATCACACTCTCCGGATTGCTTTGACAATTGCCAAATCGGAAAATAGCGTAATACCTAATTGGCCGCACAAGAATGGCCAACGCCGTCGATACCATAGGGAATGCCAAATGGATTTCCAGTTAAACAAGGAACAACTGCGGTGGCGCGATATCGCGCGCGGTTTTACCGAACAGGTGATCAAACCCGATGTACTGCGCCGCGACCGCCTGCCCACAGCCGAGGAACGCATTCCCTGGGACTGGATACGGGCAGCCGATGAGCTTGGCCTGCGTACCCTTGGGGTAACGAAGGAATTTGGCGGTGCCGAGCAGGACATCATGACCATGTGCGTCGTCGGGGAAGAACTTGGCGTCGGTGATCTGGGTTTTGCTGTCATCATGGATCAGTGCTGGAAGACCGCCCATCTGCTTAAGGACGCGATGACGCCCGAACAGCAACAACGCTTCATTCCACCTTTTGTCGAAGACCCGGAAGCTACAACCGCTATCGGAATCACGGAGGAGGGCGTGGGTTCAGACCATCAGGGCTATCACGACACGCCCGATATCGCCCTGCACATGTCTGCCGTACGCGATGGCGATGAGTATGTCCTCAATGGCACCAAGCGCTACATCTCAAACGGTTCGATGGCGAAGCTCTATTTCATCATCGCGAGAACCGACACGGACAAGAACCTGAGCGAAGGTGGCGCCGTGTTCGTGGTGCCACACGACACGCCCGGATTTCGCGTCGGCTTTTTCCATGAAAAGAGCAGCCAGCGGCTGGCCACTAATGGCACCTTCCATCTAGAAGACTGCCGGGTTCCCGTTTCCAACTTGCTCGTCGGCGAGGGCATGTTAACTGAATTGCGCAGCAAATACCTGCCGGGCAGCAAAGCTGAAGCTGCGGCCACGGTACTTGGCGTTGGCCGCGCAGCTTATGAATACGCTCTGTCTTACGCGAAGGAACGCGTACAGGGCGGCAAGCCAATCATCGAGCACCAGGCCATCGCGCTGATGCTCGGCCGGATGGTGATGCTACTTGATGCGGCACGCCTACAAATATGGAAGGCAGCCTGGCTCGCCGACAGACATCATTCTGACGCGCGGGTCCACGGACTACTTGCTAAGGTGAACGCATCAGAAGTGGCCTTCGAGGTCTGCAAACTGTCGGCAGAAGTGCTCGGTGGTGCCAGCATCATGTACGAGCATCCGGTTGAAAAATACATGCGGGATGCCGCCAGCTTCCTGCACTCGGACGGCACAAACCAGATATGTCTGTTGCGCGCCATGCGTGCGATCGGGTCGCAAGACGGCACCGATCTCTACGGCTTCTGATTAGCGGCTGCTGGTTAGAATCTATCCAGAGGGAAAGAGCAGATTGGGCAGGTAGCTCGCAATGATTGGGTATTTCACGATCAGGACCATTCCTATCAGCATGACGATCCAATAGGGCGTCGAGCTCTTAAAGATCGTCATGACGTTCATATTCGGATCGATATCCGAGATTGCCGATTTAACCGTATAAACTAATAGCCCAAAGGGCGGAGTAAGAAGTCCTGCCTCGATAGCGATGATGGCAACGATAGCAAAGGCGATCGGATCGAAGCCAAGTTTTACGGCAATCGGTGAGAAAATCGCGGCGGTCAGTAGCATGATCGAGATCGAATCGATGATCATGCCCAACGCAAACCAAATCAGCACCATCACGCCGATGATCATCCAAGGTTCCATGCCCGAACCAATAAACAAACTCTCGATCGCGTTAGCCATACCAGTCATCGCTAGTGTGCGGGAATAAAGCGAAGCCGCAACGAGCAGAAGTAAGATCGGTGCCGAGGTCCGTCCGACAGACAGAATGGCAGCAATAAACTCCTTGAATCGCATCCCCTTAATGAGGGCGAGGATCAGACCTATAAAGGCACCAGCACCAGCACCTTCGGTCGGCGAGAAAACACCAAACCAGATGCCACCTAGCACTGCCACCACAACAGCAACAATGCCAAACAGGCTAATGAAGAACTGCGTAGTCGAAACATCGTCATCTTCTTCAGCTTCAACCTGCTGATCTTTCGTCATATTACCGCCCACAACCTCTGGCTTGATGATGGCCATCGCCAGCACATAGGCGATGAACATGGTCATCAGCATCAGTCCGGGCAGGACGCCGGCCGCGAAGAGCTGGCCGATAGATTGCTCGGTGAGGATGCCCCAAACGATCATCAGCACGCTCGGCGGGATAAGCATACCAAGACAGCTCGATCCGGCGACCGAACCCAGCGCAAATCCCGGATGATAGCCAAAGCGCCTCATCTCCGGATAGGCAATCCGCGAGAAAGTTGCAGCTGACGCAATGCTCACACCGGTCACAAACGAGAACAGCGCATTTCCAAGAACAGTAGCAATGGCCAATCGACCCGGCAGGCGGCGCAACAATCGGTTGATGCCACGATAGACATCGGTGACCGTTCCCGACTTGCTGATGAATTCACCCATCAGCAAGAAGAGTGGAATCACGGCGAAAACAAAATCACGGATCGCTTCATAGGCGGTAGCAGCCAGCATCGTCTGCACGGTGCGGAAGGCATAAATATCACTACCGGTGACAAGGAAAATACCCAGCGCACTAGTCATGCCCAGCGCTATAGCAATATGCACACCGATCGCGACAAGCGCTATCAGGCATACAATCAAAAGTACGGCAATATTAACTTCAAACACGGTTATCGTTCCTTAATAGGTCGCAGCACGCAGCTAGAGCTGCGGCGCGTTCGGATCCACTTCGGAATCCGACAGTTCGGGTTTGAAGACGTCGACATACGCCAACACGAGATAATTGACCATGGCGAGACCACTGCCAATCAGCACCGTCCAGCGCGCCGGCCAGGACGGCACACGCAGCGCGCCCTCACCTTCATATTCACCTTCGGTGTAGGAGCGAATGCTCTCATCGAGCCCGCCGGTGATAATCATTAGGAAGAATGCCGCTCCTAGCAGATAGCCGATCGCCAGCAACACCTTTTGGACGCGCGGCGGAAGATGAATCACAAGAAAGTCTGCACGCAGCATCGAACGGCTGCGGATAGCATAACCAGCCTGCAGGAAAACGATGATCACGATCGAGGCGGTCACTAGTTCGGCGGTGCCATTGATCGGCGCATCAAACGCGCCGCGCCCAATAATGTCGGCAAGGATCATAAAAGTCAGGCCAAAAGCCCAGAGCGCCGCCACGACCATAAGGAATTTGGACAGACGATCGCTGAAAGTGATGAGGTTCATATCGGTCTCCCCTCAAGCCGCCAGAGACACCGGCATTCAGAGGGTTTTGAATTAGGTGCCGGTAATTTTCCGACCCAAAAGAGCTTCCGGCTGGATATCCAAAGATATCCAGCCGGACGGCCCATTCAACACTTATGAGTGTTCTTTGTGCTACTTGATGACGTAGCGGACTGGCCACTCGTAGCCCTGCTTCTCCGCGGCAACCAGATAGGAGTTCAGGATTTTCTTCGCTGGAAAGCCTTTGGCCTCTAGCTCATCAGCATGCTTCTGCGGCCAATGTGCCAGACCCTTGGCCCAACCCAGACGAACGTCAGCCGGAAGATCGGTGACCGTGATGTTTTTACGCAGCCACTTCATATCTTTCTCGTAACCCACCTTGTTTGCAGAACCGGTAAGGGTCTGGAAACGCTGAGCAACTTCCTTAACGATCGGCTTGGCATCTGCGGGCAGACGATCCCAGAAACGGTTGTTGACCGTCAGGCCATGCCATGTAATCGAGCCAAATCCGATGGTGGTATAGTACTTGCCAACCTCGTGCAGCTTGAAGACAGGACCCCAGGCGCTCGGAAACATGATGCCGCCCTCAGCAACGCCAGTTTTGATCTTCTGGTACCAGCCCGGAAGGCCGTCGGTGACAGGAACAATGCCGATGCCAGCCTGTTCCATCCAATTAAGGTTAAGACCTGCACCCAGAATCTTGTGACCCTTGAGGTCTTCGAGCTTCTTCCACTCGAAGTTGGTACCGAGATTGTAACCGCCGTCACCAATGATGGCGAGAAGGGTCTGGTCGAAGCCCTGGAAGCGCTTTGCTAGGCTGGGATACTTGTTATAAATTTCACCAGCTGCACCAACGCTCTGAACCGGGTCCATCGTGCCGAAGGGCAACATGATCTGGAATGCATGCATAGGAAGCTTGGATGCTTCGAAGCAGTAGCAGAAGCCACCTATATCAACGACGCCGTTCTGAACTCCTTCGAAAGTGTCGAACACCTTCACGATCGAACCACTATAGCCTTCGATGAAGTTGACTGTGTGATCAGTTTTGGCCTCGATGGCCTTCTTCAGTTCGGTCTGGAAAAAATTCTTCATCAAACCCGCATAAACAACAGTCGGCGGATGGCCGGAGGCGATACGGATAGTAATGGCGTCCGCGCTTGCGGATGTGGCACCAGCCAGCGCGGCGGCACCCACAATCACAGCTGTCGACAGACCAGCGATATGTTTGGTGAAACGTTTCATTCTTTGGGTCCTCCCATTGGATTAGATTTCAGCGATCCGGATATTTTTAGAAAAAATCATCTGTCATCAATAAGGCCGAACCCTAGAGTTTTATATAAGACTCGTAAACCATTGACGTATCACGCTTTCGAACTGTGAAAGTCGCTATCAAGTTCGTCACGTTCGCGATCATCAACAGGCGACGGCCGGCCCCGCGAGCTCGTGAGACTACAACGTGGAAGTGATCTCAACCTTGCACGCAACCGGCCACTGTCGTGAATGGATACGCAAAATCAAGGAAATGCCGCTCAAGGAAATTCTCTAGGAACGCGAAGCTCCGTTGCGGGATCTCGACTAACGCCCTAGCCTGCATCCGCGTTGCGGCGACTCAGACTCTCAAACGTGTTGATGACGGAGTCTGCGTCAACTACATCTGCATAGCGCCGCTCGACATCGCGTAGATTGGCACGATGCGGCTCCTCTTCATGGTCGCCGACGCAGTCTTCAGGAACGATGGTTCGGAACCCGAGGCTAAAGCTGTCAATCACGGAGGCACGAACGCAGCCTGAGGTGATGCAGCCGGTAACGATCACCGTGTCTACGCCGTGCTTTATCAGGAATGGCGCCACGGGCGTGTTAAAAAAAATCGAAGGCCCGCCTTTCATAACCACCAAATCAGGCTCTGCAGCCGCAATACGTGGATCTAGCTCCACCGAGGGATGCCCCTGTATGAGGTCTTCGCGCAACGGCTCTATCTTCCAATGGGGCATCGCAGCGGGGCTATCATAGCCCATGACGCAGGCGGCAATTGGAAAACCCGCTGCTTTAGCGGCTTTCATCACATGGACCGTTCGCTCAACTGCGGCATCGATCATTGGCGCGCCACCCATGCGAAACTCTGAATCAGTGAAACCGCGTTGGAAGTCGACCACCACCACACCGGGGCGCTGTCCCCAACCCACGGCACGATCACCGTATCCACGTTCTGCGTAATCCATTACTTGACCTCCATTGCGTGCTGTACTGCCTAACAGAGTATCCAAGCAAGACGCAAAAACTTCATCGCCTCGCGATGTAATAGGAAACACCCATGAAACTCTACATGACCGAAATGTCAGGCAACTCCTTTAAGGTTCGCGTGCTCGCATCAATGCTGGGGGTCAACTACGAAAATGTCCGTATCGACTGGGAGAATAACGTCCACAAATCCGAAGAATTTCTCGCACTCAATCCGCGCGGCCAGGTACCGGTGATGGAAATAGAAAACAAGGTGTTCTGGGATTCGACCGCACATCTTGTCTATATCGCGCGCACCTATGGTGGGGAGATATGGCTGCCTACCAATCCACTGCAAATGGCCGAGATCATGCAATGGATGTCCTTCGCGCAGAACGAAGTGCAGTTCGGTCTACAATGGGCGCGCGGCGTAACCGTCTACAATCGCCGTCCCGAGAGTTTCGAAGGCTATCTGCAGGACGGCAAGCTGGCCCTGGATGTGCTGGAACGCCAGCTAAAAAAACCGCAGCACTGGCTCGCCCTGGGCCACGCCACCCTTGCCGACATTGCCTGCTATCCCTATGTGAAACGTGCACCAGAAGGTGACCTGCTGCTCGATGATTATCCTGCCATTCTTGCGTGGCTCTCGCGTTGTGAAGCCCTGCCCGGCTGGATCAAAATGGACAGCTGAGCAAGACCAGCCATTGCGCCCACGTCTCTGGTGTTAGATTATCTCCTCTAGCAATTAGCTTATGTACTGCCCAAGCAACCTCAAAGCGTCGCGGCAGCAATTTTGAGAATGGAGTTTTTAGAATGGGTTACCGAATTTCCGTAGATACCGGCGGCACCTTTACCGACATGGTCCTAGTTGATGAAGATGGAAAGTTTAGCATCGGCAAGGCTCTCACCACTCCGGAACGAATTTCCGAAGGCATGTTCTCCGCTCTGGAGGTGGTTGCAGAATCGGTAGATAAAACCGCTCGCGGTTTGTTGGCCGAAACAGACATCCTAATTTACGGAACAACCCGCGCCACCAACGCCGTTGTTACCAAAGCCACTGCGCGGACAGCATTCCTTACCACCACAGGATTCCGTGATACTCTAGTGCTCAAGGAGGGTGGCAAGCACGGCCCCCACGATTACAGCTACGACTATCCGCAGCCTTATATTCCTCGCCGCCACACCTTCGAGATTGATGAACGTGTCGGCAGCGCAGGCGAGATTGTCCAGGAGTTGGACGAAGCCAAGGCGCGCTCGGTCATCGAAACCCTTAAAGCACGTAAATTTGAAGCGGTCTCTGTCTCGTTGCTTTGGTGCATCGCCAACAATGTCCATGAATTGCGGATCGGCGAACTGATCGAAGAAATCATGCCGGGTGTGCCATTTACTCTCTCTCACCAGCTCGCACCTATCCTACGCGAATATCGGCGCGCTTCGGCGACGTCCATCGACGCGTCCCTGAAGCCGCTGATGCAGGCTCATTTGCGCGGCATGCGGAGTGATCTTCTCGAAGCGGGTTTCTCCGGCGACCTGCTTGTCTCCACTTCGGTCGGCGGTTGTCAGGAAGTTGAAACTCTCGTTGAACGTCCGATCAACACACTAAAATCTGGCCCCGCCATGGCACCAGTTGCAGGCCGTGCCTATTCAAATCTCGAAAACATGGGCGGTGATGTCATCGTTTGCGACACCGGCGGTACCACCTTCGATGTCGGCCTCGTGCGCGATGGACAGCTTGTATACTCACGGGACAGCTGGCTAGGACAGCAATGGCTAGGTGACATAATCGGAGCATCCACCGTCGACGTCCGCTCCATTGGCGCGGGTGGAGGGTCCATCGCGTGGCAAGACCCGGGCGGGTTGATGCGGGTAGGGCCTCAATCCGCAGGATCAGTCCCCGGCCCAGCCTGTTACGGCAATGGTGGTAACGAGCCGACCGTAACCGATGCCGCACTGGTGCTCGGTTATATTGACCCTAATTACTTCAACGGCGGACGCCTGACACTGGACCGCGCCGCAGCCGAGCGTGTGATCAGCGATTTTGGCAAAACCATCGGCAAGAGCCTCGACGAGACGGCCCACGCCATCATGGTCATTGCCAATGAATTGATGATCAAGGCGATCGGCGAGATCACCGTCAATGACGGCCTCAATCCGCGCGAGAGCGTGATTGTCGCCGGTGGTGGTGCCGCAGGCTTCAATATTATGCCCATCGCCCGCGAGCTTGGTTGTAGCACGGTGATCCTGCCCAAGACCGCTTCAGCCCTCTCTGCCTGCGGAATGCAGTTTTCCTCCATCGTGTTCGAGGCTACCCGAAGCCGCTTTACGGCCTCGAACGAATTCGACATCGACGGGGTCAACACCGCCCTGCAGGAAATCGAGACCGAACTTCAGCAGTTTAAGGACAGTCTCGCCACAGCGGCCGGTGCGAAAACCACCATCGAGTTCTTCGTCGAAGCCCGATACAAGGCGCAGGTCTGGGAACTAGACACAGCCCTGCCAACCCAGCGCATCGAAGATACGGATGCCGTCACGGTGCTGGCAGAAAGCTTCCACCAGACACATGAGCGGGTTCACGCCGTGCGCGATGAAGGAAGCCCGGTTGAGTTTGTGAACTGGAAGGGTCGGATATCCATTCAACCCTTCAGCCCACCTGAGGCACCCAACCCAACCAAGCTTTCACAAATCCCAGCACCCGATGAAACGCGAAGCTGCTTCTTCGGCGATGAGCGTGTGTCAACGCCCGTGTATCGCGGCGACAACCTCAAGGTTGGCGACGAACTTCAGGGCCCAGCCATCATCCAAGAAGCCACAACGACGATCGTCGTTTACCCAGACATGTCCGCGCGACTGAGCGCCGCGGGCGATTACATTCTCGACTGCTGTTGAGAGGAGAGAGACCATGAGCGAAAAAGAATCTACTCTAGACCCCGTCCTAATCTCAGTGATGGCCAACCGTCTCGACGGCATTGTCCGCGAGATGACCAACACTCTGCTGCGCTCGGCGCGATCCGCCGTGATTTCGTCAGCACGTGACTTTTCGTGCTGTCTAGTGACGGGTGATGATCAGTTGCTGGCACCTGCTGAAGGCCTACCGGTTCATATATTCGGCTGTCACATTCAGACCGCCAATATGCGAAAATATCACGGCGACGACATCAAACGTGGCGATGCCTATCTCGACAACGACCCCTATGGCGGCAACACCCACCCCGCGGATCACACCTTCATGGTGCCGGTCTTCTTCGAGGGCGAACATCTCTTCACGACTGTTTCCAAATGCCATATGGCTGATATCGGCAACTCGATCCCGTCGAGCTATTTCGTCAGAGCCAAGGATGTCTACGAAGAGGGCGCCCTCGTGTTCCCGGGCGTCCGCATCCAGCGCGACTTCGAAAACATCGAAGACATTATGCGCATGTGCCGCGCCCGTATCCGTGTGCCCGACCAGTGGTATGGCGATTATCTCGCCGGCCTAGGGTCCGCCCGGATCGCGGAACGTCGCCTTGAGGCTTTCTGCGAGAAATACGGCAAGGAAACGGTTAAGGCCTTTTTCAAGGAATGGTTCGACTATTCCGAACGCCGCATGGTCGACAACATCAAGCGCCTGCCCAAGGCAAAACTGGTCAACAAGGGTTGGTCAGACCCCTTGATTGGTGTGCTGCCGGACGGTCTGGAACTGACCGTGAAGGTCGATATCGACCCCGACGAAGCTGAAATCCACATTGATCTGTCGGACAATCCACCCTCTGTGGATGCTGGTCTCAACACCTCTCTGGGTGCGGCGACCTCCGCCGTGGTCGGCGCGGTGTTCAATGCCCTCGACAAGGATCTTCCCCGTAACGAAGGCGCGTTTCGACGCCTGAAATTCACCTATGCCGAAGACAGCGTGGTGGCGGCACCGAAATTCCCCCATTCCTGTTCCGTGGCCACAACCAATGTGTCCGAGCGCCTGGTCAACATCACTCAGTCGGCCTTCGCCCAGCTGGGGGATGGCATGGGCCTGTCAGAAGGCGGTGCAGGCCTCGGCGCAGGCATGGCGGTGATCTCCGGTAATGACGCCAGTCGTGGCGGTGAGCCCTATGTGAACCGGCTGATGCTCTCAACCAATGGTGGACCCGCCAGCCCTGTGGCTGACGGCTGGGTCAACTACGCGATCCCCGTGATCGCAGGCCTGATGTATCGGGATTCCGTTGAGGTCGATGAGCTCAAGCATCCGATCCGTGTGGAATCTCTCGGCATTGTCACAGATTCCTCGGGCGCAGGCCGCCGCCGCGGGGCACCAGCCCAGCAGATTGAATACGGCCCCACCAACTCCCCGATGATGGCAGTGATTTCCTGCGATGGTCAGCACACACCGCCGCGCGGCGTCGTGGGCGGGCTGGATGGTACAGCCGGTGAAACCTGGCAGATCGAGGATGGCGTGCAATCCCAACGCCTGCCCAACGTCATCCAGTTGGAATTGCAACCCGGCCAGCGCGTGCGCGGACGGGATTCCTCGGGTGGCGGTTATGGCGATCCGCTTGACCGCGAACTCGAACGGGTGACCGTCGATGTTCTCGAAGGTTGGGAAACTCGCGAAAAGGCACGTGATATCTATGGCGTGATCTTTACCGGCGAAATCGACGACGAGACTCTGGAGCCGAATGTTGCGGCAACGGAAGCCCGGCGCACCAAGATCAGAACAGCACGGGCCTAGCGATAGAAATCGTCGGTCTCCAGCGGAAGCGCTAGCTTCTCACCCCGTTTGGCCGAAAGGTCGATGGCCATGCAGAGCAACAGGTTCTGGTGGCCCTCGCGCGCGGTCGTATGCGGGGTGTCCTGCCCCATATAGAGGCGCTGGAACCAGGCGTTGGTCTCTTCGCGGACCGGGCCCCAGAACTGTCCGACGGCGTATTCACCAAAGGGAATGCTACCCATGAAGTCTACGTGGCGTGGCGCCTCATCTGCCTCACCTTTTTTGTAACCCGCACCCTGGGGAAGTTCGCTCGCCAGCACCACATCACGGTGCATATCCTCAATATCGATCACACCTTGTTCGCCGATGATTCCAATCTGCATGCCGTAAACCGCACCCGGCCAGACCAGGGGGGCGACCCAGCTGTGATTGAGAGACAGCATGCCCCCGTCATCCAGCTCGATGATGGCAAAGGTCGCGTCCTTGCTGCCCGCTGAGCCGAAAATATGATCCGTTGAATGAGCATAGACCGCCACCGGTTTCTTGCCGTCCAGCAACCACAGACACATGTCGAGAACATGGGTGCCGCTGATCACCACCGGCGTGGTCGTGTCGTGCTGATTGGCTCGCGCCAGACACATTTCGGCAATCTTGCGGTTGAGCATGGCGCGCGCTGACACCGACGTCACATTACCAATTTGTCCCGTTGTGAGACGTTCTTTCACGGTCAGGAACCGACGTCGAAATCGCTGGGTGTAGCCCATAACCGCATCAACTCCCGCGGCCTCAATCGCCTGTGCAATTTTCTCAGAATCCCGGACATCCACCGCCAAAGGTTTCTCGATAAACAGGCGATGGCCATGTTCGAGTGCATGCATCACCGGCACGACATGGGCGGTTTCCTGGGTCGCAATGATGGCCGCGTTCACTTCGGGTCGTGCCAGAAGCTCGGCAGCATCCGTGGTGACAAAATTTGCACCAGTATCCTGTCCCAGATCCGTCGCAAGATCTTCCCGGATATCGCAGATACCAAGCCAGCCAACCCCCGGGTAGTCTCGCGCCAACTCAGAGCGAATGCGGCCGATTGGCCCACAACCGATCACCGCAAGTCCGATTTCCTGTCCCTGATTGGCCATATCGTGTTTCCCTAAAGTTGCTGGCATTCTAGACTGTCCTTTAGCAATGGCATAAAGACTTAGGCACCCTCAGCGCCACTTCGACGCACATCTTCGCGACAGCATAATCATGAGCACTGGCCAACCCGCAGCGTCCGTTCCACGGCCCTATAACCGGCGCGCGGCAATTATGCGGATGGTGCCGATTCTCGCCGTCACATTCATCCTCGCGCATTTTTTGCGCTCGGCACCTGCCGTGATCGCACCAAACCTGCGCGCCGAACTGGGCTTGACCCCGGGACAGCTCTCCAGCTTGCCCGCCGCGATTTTCCTGGGTGCCGCGATGATGCAGCTACCTGTCGGCATCTTGCTGGATCGCTTTGGGCCCCGCCGCACCATGTCTGGATTATTCACCCTTTCCGCGCTGGGCTCTATTATCTTTTCCTTCTCCCATTCCGTTCCCATGCTCACACTGGCGCTATTCCTAATCGGCTGTGGTGCCGCGCCCGTTTTCATGGGGATTATGGTTCTGCTTGCGCGTTGGATTCCGCGCGACCGGCTAGCAACGGGAACAGCGATTTCAATATCTGTGGGCGGCGCAGGGATGCTCCTCTCCGCTTCACCCTTTGCGGCAGCAGTCGAACTCTATGGCTGGCGAAATTCTTTGTTCGCCATCGGTATTTTTTCACTAGGCGTCGTAATTGTGCTGCTGCTGATGGTCCGCGATCGTCCCGAAGACGTGCCGGCCCCAGCAAGCAGCGAAACTCTGCTGCAGACGATACTTGGGCTTCGAACCGTTCTCAGTGACAAGCGAATTTTCTCCTTCGCCGCCGCCACCGCTGTCTCCGTCGGCGCGTTGGTCACGATCCGTAATCTGTGGATTGGCCCCTATCTCAACGATGTCTTCGATCTCGATATTGTTGCGCGCGGCCATGTCATCTTCATTGTCTCGCTAGCCTGGCTATTCAGTGCGCTTATGTACGGGCCACTCGACCGTTGGTTCGATACACGGCGGGGCGTGGTAACAGGCGGGATGTTGATTTACACGGGCACGTTGGTCGCACTCGCAATCAATTCGAGCCCATCCGTGATTGTCGCGACAATCCTACTATCAGCCTTCGCCCTGTTCGCTGCGATGGCTTCACCGATCTTTGCACATGCGCGCAGCCTGTTTCCCGAGACCCATACGGGGCGTGCCTTTACCGCTATCAATGTGTTCACCTGGTCAGGGGTCTTTTTTATGCAAATGGGGACCGGCGCAATCCTCGACGGGTTTCCCGTCGATGAACTCGGACGTAGCCCAGCAGAGGCCTACCGGACCATGTTTGGTGCGCTGGCAGTCGCAATGGTCATTGCACTGGTAATCTATCGCAGGGTGGCCGACGCTCCGCCATCAGCGGAGCGCGACACATCCTGATAAGGAAATACTGTTAAACAAAGACCTTCTTCATCTGCGCATCGGGATAGCGCCCCCCGGCGGCTGCACCAACAGGCACTGCCGCTGAGATTTCTGCAATCTCGTCAGCGGTCAGCGAGACACCGAGTGCCGCCACATTTTCATCGAGACGCTCAGAGCGTTTGGTGCCCGGGATTGCGACAATGTCGTCACCCAGACCAGTCAGCCAAGCCAGTGCCAGCTGTGCTGGCGTGCAACCCTTCTTCGCTGCGTATGCGGCAACGCGCAGGATCAGTTCACGGTTCTGCTGGAAATTTTCCTTGCTGAAACGCGGATGGCGATAATGGGGATCATCCTCACCAACTGTTTCGGCGTTTATGAATGGGTCAGTCAGAATACCACGTCCCAGCGGCGAATAAGCCACGAAAGTGATGCCAAGCTCTTTGGTTGCCGCGCGAATTTGCTCGGCCTCTTCGCGATACATCAGCGAAAACTCGCTCTGTACAGCAGCCAACGGATGGGTAGCATGGGCTTTGCGGATGGTCTCGGGTTTGGCTTCACAAATACCAATGGCCTTCACCTTGCCTTGCTCGACAAGCTTACCCATGGCGCCGACCGTATCCTCGATCGGGACCTCCTGATCCACACGATGCTGAAAGTAAAGGTCGATAACCTCGACCCCAAGCCGCTGCAGGCTTTTCTCGCAAGCTTCGATCACATATTCCGGACGCCCGTTGACGCTCATGCCACCGCCTTCAACCTGGGTCTGACCAAACTTCGTCGCCAGCACGACTTTGTCGCGATAGCCGCCCTTGAGCGCACGTGCGAGTACGTCTTCGTTGTGGCCCCAGCCATACATGTCAGAGGAATCAAGAAAATCGATCCCACTATCGATTGCGTAGTGGACGAAATCCACTGTCTCGTCATCGTCTGCAGCGCCATAAACGCCGGAAAAGGACATGCAACCCAGGCCAATCGGCGCGCATTTCAGATCGCTCGAACCAAGCTGACGTTTCGTCGCAGATTTCAAATCAGTCATGTTGTTATTCTCCTCAGGAGCCCGGCAGCGCCACGCCCTTCAAAATTTCTCTCTCGCTTCCATTATAACAGGCATTCCGCCAATGTTAGAGCAGGACAAAAAAAGCACCAAACGTGCTTATCCGACAGGAAGGAAACTCCATGACGGTCTATGAAGGTGGATGCCACTGCGGAAACCTGCGGTTCGCGTTCACAACGAAACGGACACCCGACCAGATGGAACCGCGTTCCTGCCAGTGCTCCTTTTGCATCAAGCACGCCACGGGAGCCATATCCGACCCTGACGGCAGCCTGACGATCACCATGAAAGATCCCGATCAGGTCAACAAATATCATATCGGCATTGGCATTTCGGACTTCATGATCTGCCGAAACTGCGGTGTCTATATCGGTGCGCATATGCCTGATGGCGACGATGCCTATGCCAATGTGATGGCGCATGTCCTAGACGATCATGCCAGCTTCACGCGCCCTTCAGTGCCGGTGGTCCGGACTGAGGAAAACGAAACCGAGAAGCGCACCCGGCGACGTGCTGCGTGGACCCCAGCGGTTCTTCTATCTGCCCAAGAATGAATAGCGATTCATCACCATCACCATCACTCGGATTCGTCCTGTTTGCGGTAACGCTGGTACAGGCCGTTTCGACGTTTTCAAGCCTCACCCTCGCTGCGACAGCACCTGCCATTGCCGCTGATATTGGGGTTCCCGTCGAATTCATAGGATTGCAGATTGCGCTCGTCTATACCGGTGCCTCCCTGATATCGGCCATGTCCGGATTCCTGCTTCGACGCTGGGGTCCAGGTCGCGTAAGCCAGATCAGTCTGGTCCTATGCGGCTTGGGCGCGGCCATGATGGCGATTCCATCTGTTGCGATGATCGCCTTCGGATCCCTTTTCATGGGATTCGGCTACGGAATGACGAATCCGTCCGGTGCCGAGCTCCTGATGCGGATCACCCCCAAACGCCGCCGCAATATCGTCTATTCGATCAAACAGACCGGCATTCCGCTGGGCGGCATGCTGGCCGGTGCCATCGCGCCAGCCATGACCGAAACCATTAGCTGGCAGGCCGCCCCTTTGATCGGCGCTCTAAGCTGTTTTATCCTCGCTGGCGCACTGCAACCCTGGCGCAAGGGCTGGGACAGTCGACGCGATCCGAACGCTCGCCTGGATTCCACGGCTTTTGTCGCCATGACAATGATCTGGCGCATTCCAACATTGCGCTGGATGGGCGTGGCGGGCTTCAACTACGCCTTCATTCAGCTCGCCATATCCACCTTTGCCGTCACCATTCTTGTCGTTGAAGCGCAATTCAGCCTGATCGCAGCGGGGGCCGTACTAGCCGCTGTTCAGGCGGCGGGTATCACCGGTCGCCTGGTCTGGGGCTGGGTCGCGGACCGTTGGGGAATCGGAGACCAATTGCTGCTGATGATGGGTGTGCTCAATGTCATGGGCGGCATCGGCATGATGTGGATTGGACCCGACTGGTCCATCTGGGCGATCTATGTGTTTTTCGTAGCCTTCGCAGCCAGCGCCTATGGCTGGACCGGCATCTTCATGACTTCGACAGTGAACCGCGCACCACCAGCCTATTCAGGCACAGCTGTGGGTGGGATCGGCGTCCCTGTCTATGCCGGTGTTATTTTTGGAACAGCAGCGCTGTCTTTGCTCGCCGACGCGATGGGCAGTGTCTCCAACGCCTTCGCGATTGTTGCCATGCTCGCCGCAATTGGGACACTGGCGCTCGCACATGCGCGCCGCATCAGCAACTGCGTGTCAACTGACGTTTAGTCAGGCCTTGCCGATCCTCGGCACATCCGGATCATGCTGGCCGAAGGCCTTGTCCAACACCGAGGTGCTGTTCTCGGCCGGGGCTATGCTTTCCGCCAGGTGACCCAGGATCTTGATGTTGTTGTTCATCACGCCGACAGCTTCGGCCGCTTATCTTCCATGATTTTGGTGGCGCGTTCGAACATCTCATTGCGGATCGCGTTGAGAATGTCTTCCAGCTTGTAGCCTTTTGGATTATCATCCGTGACCAGAAATCGCCACATGGTGTCCTCGCACAAGGTTTTTGTTCGAGAAACGATACTCCTAGCGGGTGAACGAAAGGTTAGCGGAACGAAAACCCGGTATAGCCCGCACTCGCAATCTCATCACATTTTCGCACATAAGCCGGAAAACCGCCGATGTAGGGCATAAAAACCCGCGTTTTTCCCTCAACATTGGAGCCGAGATACCAGGATGAACAGGTTGATCGCATCGACAAATCAGCGATTTCGTTCACATGGGCAACCCATTCTTCCTGAGCGTCAGCTTCAGGTTCAATTCGGGAAACACCCCGGGCCCGCATATCGGCAAGGCAATCGGTGATCCAGTCCACATGCTGCTCTATCGACGGAATCATATTGGTCAGCACCGAAGGACTGCCCGGACCGGTGATCATGAACATGTTGGGAAACTTCGAAATCGCCAATCCCAGATAGGCGCGCGGGCCATCCTCCCAGAGATCGCGCAGAGAAGCATTCTCCACTCCCCGAATATCGATCCGTTTAAGGGCCCCGGTCATCGCATCAAAACCCGTGGCGAAAACAATCGCATCCACCTCGTAGACCGTCTCCCCCACCCGCACACCTTCGGGCAGAATTTCGTCGATCGCAGCCTCACTAACATCAACCAGCGAGACATTGTCACGGTTATAGGTCTCGTAATAATCCGTCCCCACGCATAACCGCTTGCACATAAAAAGCTGTTTTGGCGCGAGCAATTCAGCTGTAGCCGGATCCTTCACGATCCCGCGAATTTTGTTTCGAATGAACTCGGATGCAGTCTCGTTGGCTTCCTCACTGGTCATGAAATCAGCATAGGCCGCCATAAAAGCAAGCCCGCCAACTTCCCAGCGGGATTCATATTCGCGGTTACGTTCCTCTTCCGACACGGCCACCGCCGAAGGCCCGCCAACAGGAAAGTAATTTCCCGAGAATGACGCACTGGCCTTTGCCCGCAGCGCCGGATAATCCGCCTTGATCTCCGCCACCTCGGCTGGGTCGAGCCCGCGATTGTGAGCGGGTATGACATAATTTCCAGTCCGCTGAAACACGGTCAGCTGCGCCGCCTGCTCTGCAAAGACCGGAATGGACTGAACTCCTGAAGACCCCGTTCCTATCACAGCGACGTGCTGTCCCGTGAAATCGACGCCTACCTCTGGCCACCGTGCAGTGTGGTGAACCGCCCCGGAAAAATTTTCGAGGCCCTTGAATTTTGGCGTGTTAACCGCAGACAGACAGCCTGTCGCCATCACACAATATGACGCGGTTATCTGTGCGCCATCCGCCGTTTCGACCGACCAATATTGCTGTTCCTCCGACCATATGGCTTTCGCAACTGGCGAATCGAACTGAATGTCTGGCCACAGCTCGAACCGATCGGTGACATGCTTCGCGTAAGCGTGCAGCTCCTCCTGT
This sequence comes from Alphaproteobacteria bacterium, assembly GCA_028822385.1. Lineage (GTDB taxonomy): Bacteria > Pseudomonadota > Alphaproteobacteria > UBA6615 > UBA6615 > JABJAG01. The sequence continues at coordinate 12,297 of JAPKDV010000005.1, read as the reverse complement.
GAGGGATAGCGCTGGGTCCACTCCCACTCCTGCTGCAGCTCATTGGAGAACTGATAGGAGTAAAACATCGTCTCTGTATCGACCCGCGCACCGGGATATCGGTTCCAGTACCAGGTTCCCCCAACACTGCCCCCAGCCTCCAACACACGCACACGCAATCCCTGCTCGCGAAGGCGATAGAGCATGTACATACCGGCGAATCCGGCTCCGACCACTACGGCGTCAAAGTCCGCATCAGCCCCGGCAAGGTTGTCGTTCGCATTGGTCATGGATTAATCAGGCGCGCGCCATCTCCTGAGCCAGAGCCAGGTTTTCCGGGCCCGGCTCACGTTCGCCGGCCTGGATCTGTCGGGTGATCTCTGTGATCGCCGCATTCACCGGCGCCCGTTGGCCAAGCTTATCGCTTTCCTCAACCACCAGACCGTTGATCAAATCGACTTCGCTGTAGCGGCCCTTCAAATGATCCTGCAGAACACAGTCCCGCGCCGCCGGGCCAATATCCGCCGCCAGCTTGTCGAGAAGTTTCTCAAGCAGGCGGTTGGTGTCCTTCACGTCGTCTTCGGTGAGGCCAAAAATCGGCTGAATCTTGTGGCCGATGGATTGTCCGACAGCCAGCGCCTCGGTCCCGGCCTGAAGCGCAAATTCCTTCATCCCCGGGAGCTTGACCGCCTCATAGAGCGTCAGCCCGAGCATTGCAAAGGGCCCCAGGCACATGGTGTTGACCACCAGTTTCATCCATTTGGCTGCAATGATTTCAGGCGAAATTGAAACCTTGCCAGCATGTTTGAGGAGTTCCTCAATCTCAACTTCGCGGCCTTTGGTCGATGCATCGGTGCTGCCCAAACCGAACCAAGTATGCCCGGGCGGGGTGTTTCGTTGCACTTCACCGGGGGTAAAGATTTCCGAGGACAGCTCGACCACGCAACCGATGGTACGGGACGGGCCGACGATATCAACGATGTCATCGAGCATCATCGCGTTCTGGATGCCAACCAGAAGACCGTCTTCCTTCAGATAAGGTTTGATGATCTCGCACGCCCAGCGCGTGTCATAGGCTTTCACCATCAGGAAGACGACATCGAAGTACCGATTGAGAGTCGCCAAATCGCTCAGGTGATAGGCATCGACCTCAACATGTACCTCTTCATCGGGCATGCGAATTGTCAGTCCATTGGCGCGCATGGTTTCTACATGCTCGGCCCACTGGTCGATCATCGTCACATCATGGCCGGTTCGGATCAAATCTGCGGCTACCGAACTTCCATTCGCGCCGGTGCCGAGAACGGCGATTTTCTTGCTCATAGGCTCCCCCTGGGTCAGCCGTTTAGCGACCAATATTGAACTATTGCGCGTATTCTAGCCGTAAAGACGCAGAATTAAATACCCATCACCCTTGATCAATTCGCTTACCGAGAACTCAATAGTAATCACACCATGATACATCTGGTGGACACAGTGGCGAGTAACTGCTTCACCTCTTCGCCTTTGCGATGAAGCTCGGCATCAAAGCCAACCAGATCAAGGCCATGTAAATCGCGTTTCAGACGTTTCCGTCAGACATCAGAACATGTTTTAGAACGAAAAAGGGGCAGAGCCATTTCGGCCCTACCCCTCCAGCTGTCTCACTTTGAACCCGTATCTAAGACGCGTATTTGCCTGTCAGTTGCGGCGTGAAACGCCCCTCCAGCCCTTGTGAGGTATGCTCCAAACGGGTGACGCGTGCCCAGGTCCGATTCAGATCGTCCTGAACATTGACTGTGAGACGACCGCAGCCCTCGATCTCCAACTCGACCTTATCACCGCCTTGAAAGGGATTTAGCCCGCGGTGGTTGGTCCCAGTGGCAATCACATCGCCAGGTTCTAACGGATGAATCGCACTTAGATACTCAATTATGCGTGGAATCTTGTGAGCCATGTCGTCGGTGTTGAACTCCTGCATCAGATCGCCGTTTACCCAGAGTTTGACATCCAGATTCTGGGGGTCCTCGAACTCATCCGCTGTCACGATATATGGCCCGAGCGGCGCAAAAGTGGCGCGAGACTTTCCTTCAAAGAACACATTGAAGGCCGTCGGCATTTCACGGGCAGAGCCATCGATAAAGTTGAAGTAACCGAAAATGTAATCCATCGCCTCAGAAGCTGGCACGTTGTCGGCCCGCTTGCTGATGACTAGTCCCAGCTCTGCTTCACCTTCGAAGATCGAGGCTGGAATATCCTGTAGCACCATGGTGTCACCTTCGCCGATGACCGTGGTGCCTGCCTTGTGGAACGCGTTGATCTGAGCCGGTGCCGCGAGAGTACCGTTCTCCATATAGTTGACTGCCATGCAATCGATGGTTCCCGGGCGGGGCAGCGGCGGACGGATACGAACGTCCTTGAGGGGAATGCCTTCACCTGCAGCAGCGGCCCTTTCGATACGTTCGCGATAGTTGTCAAACCGCGCAATCAGCCCGCTAATTAGATCGTGGGGGCCCGTGTGTGGAATGTCCTGAACCTCGTTGGACACATCCACGACCTCATCGCCCCGCAGGATGCCAAGTCGGAAATCATCAAAATAGAGAATTTTCATTGTGTTCCCCTTACCTTTTAATATTGGTTTGCTTCTATTGAATCCGGTTGTAGCAGACCCATGTCCGCGAACGCGACAGGCATCATTACCCCACTCGCCAGCGATAAGACGATAGGCTAGCTTCTCCGTGAAAATCACCAAATTGAACGCCAAATTCGAAGGACTAAATCACTATGAAAGCCTCATATATTGAAGAACATGGCGGAGCGGATATTCAGAAATACGGCGATCTGCCCGATCCCGTCGCTGGTACTGGTGAAGTAATTGTCGACATCCACGCCGCCACCGTGAACGCTGCAGATGCGAAGGTGCGCGCAGGTGGCACCTATGGTGAACTCGAGAGTTTTCCTCATGTCCTCGGACGTGATTTTTCTGGCGTGATCAGTGCGCTTGGCGAGGGAGTGACGGACTTCACCATCGGCGATGCCGTGTTCGGCGCCTGTGACCGGGGCCAAGAGGGCACCTATGCCGAAAAAATCTCAATGAAAGCTGCCATCATCGCGAAAAAGCCTGACGGTGTAAGCCACATCGAGGCAGCTTGTCTGACCCTGACCGGACTGACCGCTATAATTTCCGTTGAAGAAACCCTGCAGCTTAAATCCAGTGAAACTATCTTGATTCAGGGTGGCGCAGGCGGCGTTGCCGGTTTTGCCATCGAACTGGCCAAGCATATCGGCGCCCATGTCATCACCACCTGCAGCACCGGCAATGTGGACTACGTGCAGCGCCTTGGCGCCGATCGGGTGATCGACTACACAAAAAAAGACTTCACCGAAGTACTCTCCGACGTGGATTGCGTGTTCGAAACCGTAGGCGGAGTGGTCAATGCAAAATCCTTCGAAGTGGTTAAGTCTGGCGGGCGCGTTGCGTCTATCGCTTCCGGTATGCTGGCACCGACATCACCACGTGATGACGTTATTTCCCTACGTCCCGCAGTCGGTCGCGACAGGCCGCACCTCGAGCGCATCATGGCGTTGTTCCAATCTGGTGTTGTTCAGGCACCTCCAGTGAAAACCTTCTCTCTCGAGCAGGCACCCGAGGCACACCGCATCAGCGAAGGGCGTCACCTGCGCGGCAAGCTTGTTTTCGTTATCAATCAGGGCTGATGCTTTACGTCATTTAATAGGGAGACGAGCCGGGCTCAAAAGCACTACGCGAAGTTCACAAGCCAATCCATTTTGGCTTCCTCGGGAGCCACCTTGATAGAATTTTAGACCCGAATTTTAGGCTATTAGGCTGAAAAGTTTAGCTGGAACCTACCGCTACCCCTGAAATATCAGGCACAAGTTTCGGGTTCCGGTGCTGTACGGCCAAGGATCATGTCGGCTGCCTTTTCTGCAATCATGACAGTTGGCGCGTGAGTGTTCCCTCCCACAAGCGTCGGCATGACTGAGGCATCAACAACCCTCAGATTTTTAGCCCCGCGAACCTGGAGCGCTTCATCAACAACAGCGTAATCGTCACTCCCCATTCGGCAGGTTCCGACCGGGTGGTAGACCGTCCCGGCGGTGGCACGAATAAAGGCATCTATTTCGGCATCGGTGCGGACACTCGGATCTGGCCAGATTTCACCATTGCTCAGACGAGACAACGCAGGCTGGTGCATCACGTCGCGCATTGCCTTAAAACCTTCACGCATGGTTTCCCGGTCACGGATTTCGGAAAGATAATTTGGCTGGATAATCGGCACGTCCCGCGGATCACTGGACAGTAACCGAACATCGCCCCGGCTCTCGGGCCGCAGTTGGCAGACATGACACATGAATGCGTCCGGTCGTGTGTGATCCTCTGAATGACTGACAAAGGGACGTCGGATCAGCGAGAGCAGGTTTCCCGCGCTGAAATGAAACTGCGCATCGGGAATATCAAGGTCCTCAGACGTACGAATAAAAGCGCCACCCTCTAACGGAAACGCCGAGGCCGGACCGCTGCGAGTCAGGAACGCCCGGGCCACAGAAACCGCACCTCGCTCCAGACGCACCAACTCGTCCGTCAATGTCCGCGTGTTGGATTCATGCACGGTGTGCACACATAAATGATCCTGCAGATTACCGCCCACATCTGGACAATCAATCACCGGCAAAATCCCCACAGATTTCATGTCGTCTGCCGGTCCAATGCCAGACAGCATCAGGAGCTGTGGCGAGTTCACTACCCCGCCTGAAAGAATCACCTCGCGCTCTGCATGCACGATGGTCACCCGATTACCTCGCGCGTACTGCACACCAACAGCGCTATTATTCTCAAACAAAACGCGCTGGGTCAGCGCACCTGTCTCAACTGTGAGATTCGGGCGTGACAAAACCGGCTTTAGATAGGCCGTCGCCGCACTCCAGCGCCGCCCGTTGCGAATTGTGAATTGGTAGCGTCCAAAGCCTTCCTGCTCAGCGCCATTGAAATCGGTATTGCTCGGATACCCCGCCTCAACTCCGGAGGCGACGAAAGCATCAAATAGGTCATGGTTATGAGCGGAATTACCAACGTAAAGTGGTCCATCTTCGCCATGGAACGCATCCGCTCCGCGCACGTTGCCTTCCGCGCGTTTGAAGTAGGGCAGCACATCGGCATAAGACCACCCGGAGACCCCCTGCTGACGCCACAGGTCGTAGTCACGCGAATGGCCACGAATATAGATCATCCCATTGAGCGAAGATGATCCACCAAGCGTCTTGCCACGGGGCCAGAGAATACGACGATCATCGAGATGTGCCTGGGGCTCGGTCTCGTACTTCCAATTGTATTTGGCCTTAGGAATGATCCTACCGTTGCCAACCGGGATGTGGATGAGCGGATGGCTATCGCGAGGACCCGCCTCCAGCAAAAGCACCCGCAGGGAGGCGTCAGCACTCAAACGGTTTGCTAGAACACAGCCTGCGCTGCCCGCACCTACGATGATATAGTCGTATTCCGGTGTCGAAGACATAATTGGTCTTAGCGCCCGAGCGGATGACGATGTCGCATTGACTTTTTCCTCAATCTGACTCTTCTTATATCTATTACTACGTCAGTGCTGGAAGCACGGCCCAGAATGAATTTATACGGCGTAATCATAGTGTTACGCTGATTAGCCCAATTTACTGAAATCGGGCAGAGGTTTATTCCGCGCTGTCGACGGTCCAGAAAGATGTAATTTCGTTACGGATGTGCCCTTGTGACGCATCCGCATAGTTTTGAAGTCGTGGTGCTGCCTCATGCAGGCGCGTCATCTGAAAGGAAACAGCTTGTGAGTGAGACCAGTCCAGAACTACAGCGTACGAGCTTAGTTCCCGTTGAAAACATTGATGGCGAATTAGAACAGGCCGGGCGTGTACGCGCCGATGGTGACGCGCCAAGCGAACGTCCTTGCATGATGTGCAGTAACAAGTTCGAGAGCGAAGGCTGGCACAACCGCCTATGTGGCAGTTGCCGCAAGCGGAGCGCGCCACTCGGCTAGTCCGGCTGAACACAGGCAAGCGAATCAAGCGTCTTCGATCTGCTTAAAGATCGCTGAAAAATCTAAATTCTCATTCCCCTCAGCCGCAAACGCAGCGAACATATCGGTCGCCTGTGAGCCGAGCGGTGTGGTCGCGCCCACTTCACTCGATGCCTCACGTGCCAGCAGCAAATCCTTCAGCATCATCGCCACGGTAAATCCGGCCGCATAATCATTGTTGGCAGGTGATGACGGCACCGGCCCCGGGACGGGACAGTAGCTGGTCATCGCCCAGCACTGGCTGGTCGCTGTCGAAACAATATCGAACAGCTTTTGGCGGTCGAGCCCAAGCTTGTCACCAAGGGCAAACCCTTCAGAGACCGATATCATCTGGATCGCTAGCATCAGATTATTGCAGACCTTTACGGCCTGCCCGGCCCCTGCATCACCCGCGTGAAAGACATTCTTGCCCATTACCTTCAGGATTGGTTCCGCGCGTGCGAACGCGCCTTCCGTACCGCCACACATAAAGGTTAGCGTACCAGCTTGAGCTCCACCAATGCCGCCGGAGACAGGTGCATCGACCATCTCAAGGCCACGCTGCTCGGCTTCGACAATCGCAGCTCGAGCGGTGACTACATCGATGGTCGAACAATCGATCAGCAGCGTATTCTTCGCGACCAAATCCATGACCTTATCGTCTTCGAGAAAAACAGAACGCACATGCTTGCCTGCGGGCAGCATGGTGATCACTATTTCCGCATTCTTCGCGGCATCGACACCATTCGTTGCGGCCGTTGCGCCAGTAGCAACCGCCCGAGCTAAGGCGTCAGCCGATATGTCAAAGGCGCTAACCTCGTGACCAGCCGTGATCAGGTTGGCTACCATCGGGCCGCCCATATTTCCCAGTCCTATAAATCCAATCTTCGACATTGTATCCTCCTGTTTCGATGCACTGTCCCGATGCTACGATAGTTCCGCCTGACTGAAATCCGGCTCATCCGACACAGGTACAAAATACTCGTCTATATCCGCATCACTGACCGCATCGAGGCTATCGGGCTGCCATTTGGGTACTCCGTCCTTATCAATCACAACCGCGCGTATACCTTCAAACAGATCATTCCCACGATATATGCGAAACGCCATGCGATATTCCATTCGCATAATATCGGCAATCGAGTCGACCTTCGGAGCTAGGCTCAACTGCCGGTACGTCAGCTTCAATGCGGTGGGGGACTTATACTCCAGCACCTCTAGCTGTTCCCGAGCCCAGTCCGTATCTTCATTCTCAAGGTTTTCGAGTATTTCCGTCACACTGTCCCCGGCAAAGCAGCGATCAATCGCCTCCCGATGCTTAGCTAGGGGAGATAATCCTGGCTCAGTCGCAAAAGACTTTAGCACCCTGTTTACGCTGCGTTCATCAATTTCAGTCGCACCTGAAAGGGCGACGAGTAGTTCTTCCTGACGCGTGGACTCAATATAAAAATCACCAATACCTGCATACAGGCAGTCTGCCGCGCGCATTCGGTGACCGGTCAGCCCCAGATACATACCAATTTGGCCCGGGCAACAGGATAGAAACCAACTCGCCCCGATATCGGGGAACAGCCCAATCCCCGTTTCCGGCATAGCAAACAGCGTACGTTCAGTAACAACGCGATGAGAACCATGGATCGAGACTCCTGCCCCACCCCCCATGGTCACTCCGTCCATCAGCGCGATAAAGGGCTTGGGAAATGTGTGGATCCCCACATTCAGGAGGTACTCTGCGGCGTAATAAACCGCGCCGAAATCCGTCCCACGATTGAGATACATATCGCGGATATCACCCCCCGCGCAGAAGGCCTTCTCACCGGCCCCTTGAATGACTACGGCACCAATCGTATTGTCGTTCGCCCACGTCACGATCTGCGGATGCATATCCTCAACCATGGTCATGGAGAGAGCGTTGAGCGCCTTCGGCTTATTGAGCGTCATCAGCCCGATCAGCCCGCGGGTTTCGAGTAGAAGTTCAGGTTCGTCAGTCATCGGATACCTACTGTCGTAATATTTCACGCGATATCAGCACCCGCATGATTTCATTTGTACCTTCTAGAATCTGGTGCACTCGAAGGTCACGCAGATAACGCTGGATTGGAAATTCCTTAAGATAGCCATAGCCACCGTGTAGCTGGAGCGCCTGATTGACCACGTCAAAGCCAGTGTCGGTCGCAACTCTTTTGGCCATTGCCGCAGCAACCGTTGTGCCATGAGCATTGTTGTCGAGCATCCAGGCACCGCGATGGATCATCAACCTCGCGGATTCAAGCTCAGTGGCCATATCGGCAAGGCGGAACTGCAAAGCTTGGAAATCAGCCAATGGTTGACCAAATTGCTGACGCTCCTTGAGATAGTCACGGCTAGCATCCAGACAGGCGCGGGCGCCGCCAATCGAGCAGGCGCCAATATTCAGTCGTCCGCCATCGAGACCCTTCATGGCGATCGTGAAGCCATCACCTTCCGCACCGACAATATTTTTAATAGGAACCCGGCAATCTTCGAAAATAACCGCAGCCGTCGGCTGGCTATTCCAGCCCAGTTTCTTCTCGAGTTTCCCGAAGGACAGTCCCGGCGTATCTTTCTCAACAACGATACAGCTGATTCCCTTGGCCCCTTCACCGCCCGTGCGCACCATGCAGACATAAACATCCGCGACCGAGCCTCCGGAGATGAAGGCCTTTGATCCATTGACCACATAATGTTCGCCATCCTGTTCGGCCCGTGTCCGCAACGAGGCCGCATCAGAACCCGCCCCTGGTTCCGTTAGGCAGTAACTCGAAAAATGCTCCATGGTCATGAGCTTAGGGAGGAATCGCGTGCGCAATTCGTCATTGCCGAACGCATCGATCATCCAGGCGCACATATTGTGTATTGAGATGTAAGCAGCCGTGGACGGACAGGCGGTCGAGAGTTCTTCAAAGATGATCGCAGAATCAAGCCGCCCGAGCCCAGAGCCGCCATGCTTTTCCGAGCAATATATTCCGGCAAGCCCGAGGCCAGCCGCGGCACGCAAAGCATCAACGGGAAAGATCGTGTTCTCGTCCCAGTTCTCGGCATGAGGCAGCATCTTGTCGGCCGCGAAGCTGCGGGCCATATCCTGAATGGCAATCTGTTCTTCCGAAAGTTGAAAATCCAAAGCAGGTCTCCCGTCACGCACTCTTCTTATTCTGCGGAGAGCCTAGCAACTTGGTCATGTCGAACCAATCCCCGCACGCACGATCCCTATCCGTTAGAATGCGTAGCAAGGAGCACATCATGAACGATACAACCAGCCTACCCGAACGCCTAATCCTGCTTACGGTGAAAGGTAATGTCAGTCTTACGGCCCTAAATGCGGAGACAGGCGAGATTCACGCCTGCGTCGAAGTAGGCGCCCTCGGCACCTCGAAACCACACGAGATTGCGTTGTCGAAAGATGGCACCCGGGCATTCGTCTCGCTCTATGGAAGTGAAGATTATGGCCAGAACATCCCCGACAATCGGCTCGCCGTGATCGACCTGATCACGATGACGCTCACCGGCCATGTTGATCTGAATCTCTATAAAGGACCCCACGCCTTGGTAACTGGAGCAGACGGCAAAATCTGGGTGACCGTTGATGGCAGCCGCTGTGTGCTGGTAATTGACCCAGATAGCTGGGAGATTGAACGCAGCCTGTGGCTGGAAACGCCGGGTCACTTCTTTGCCGCTGCACCGGATGGCAACACGCTTTATGTGTCAGCAAAGGAATACCCGGTGATCACGGTGATCAATATGGCGTCGCGGGCCATAGTCGCGCGGATCCCGGTCCCAGTCGGCGCACAGGCCATCCGTGTCTCGCATGATGGAACGCAATTGTTCGTTGGCGATTTTCACCGCCCGCTCCTGCATGTGGTCGATTGTGCCGCGCGGCAAGTGACTAGTAGCCACACTCTGGCAGGCGTTCCAGGCTGGCCATTTGTATCTCCAGACGGCGCAACCCTCGTTGTCACCACCTATAACGAAGATGACGATCAAGGGTTTCTCGAACTACTCGACCCAACCAACCCGAGCAAACGCAGATCAATTCCACTGCCCGACGAGCCGTTCCATGTCTTGTTTACCGAAGACAGTGCACACCTCTATGTGGTGCAGGCCAACGGCCTGCTCCCAAAGGTGAACATCGAAAAGGCAGAAATTGTCGAAGGCGGTTTCAACGCGGGTAGCACCATGCCGGAAGCAATAATCTACTGGAGCCCGCCCGCGTAAACCCAATCAGGTAATCGTCAACGCGCCATCGACGACCAGTAGGTGGCCGTTGATATATTCAGATTTAGGACCCGCAAGATACGCGACGGCCTCGGCCGTGTCTTCCGGCTCACCAAACCGACCCATCGGGATACGGCTGAGGTTCCATTCCCGCACTTCGGGGTTAGCAGCAAAGTTGGCCGCACGGATTTTTGTCTCTGTCGCGCCCGGCCCAACAGCGTTGACGCGAATCCCATATTTAGCCCAGTCCGCAGCCAGATGCCGGGTCATACCCGCGACGGCTGCCTTTGAAATACCGTAGACCGAAACACCCGGCACGCCGATCACGGCAAAGGTCGAAGAAAGATTCACTATCGCGCCCTTGCGGTCGGTGTCCACGAGGTGCCGAGCAAAACGCTGACACATGAAATAGCAGCCACGCACATTAATATTCTGCACATTGTCGAACTCATCCGGTTCAACATCCAGAGCAGGCTTGGAGAGCGGTACACCGGCATTGTTGATCAGAACATCGATCTTCCCCATACCTTCGATTGTCGCGGCAATCGCTGCATCAATGCTGTTCACCGAACGCACATCAAGCGCCGTAGTAAAGGCTTTTCGACCATGCTTCTCGACCAGTGCAATGGTGTCTGCCAGATCGTCAGTGTTCAGATCTGTAACAGCAACATCAAAGCCGTCACGAGCCAGAAAATCAGCCGTCATAGCCCCAAGGCCGTAGGATGCACCGGTGACCAGTGCCACCTGTCCTTCATTCGTTGTCATTCTTAGACACTCCCCATTTTTTCTATTTCTCACCCGCGATATAGCGGTAGATCTTGGTAAAATCACTTCCAGGCATTTTATCATGTGCCGCATTCCAGAGAGCGGACATGGTTGATCCAACAGCGTCAGGCGTTCCTGCCACACCCACCTGTTCCAGGTACAGAGCAACATCCTTGGTCATTAGCTCCATCGCAAACCCGGCATCAAAAGTCTCGGGTACGACACGATTGGGAAACTTATCCATTGTCGCCGTATTTCGCCCTGTTGAGACATTCACAACGTCGAGGATCGTCGACATGTCCACGCCGTGCTTCTGTCCGAACAGCACCGCCTCGGACGTCGCAGCCATAGCGGTTGCAGAGAGAAAATTGTTGAGCAGCTTCACGGCCTGGGCTTGCCCGGGATTGGGACCGACATGAAAGATGTTCCCGCCAACAGCTCTAAAGGGTACGGCTAGGTCTCCTACCGCAGCATCAGGCCCAGATACAATCACCGTCAGGGTACCTGCGACGGCACCCGCTTTCCCGCCACTGACCGGCGCATCGACAAAGGTAATGCCGACATCGGCCAGTATTGCCAATGCTTGACCCGCTGCTTCCGGGCCGGTTGTTGAAAAATCAACAACTGTGGTCACCCGCCGCAACTCAGCATTAGCAATTTCCGCGCAGACCGCATGCACGATCTTACCATCGGGCAGGCTTAGAAAAATCGTATCAACCGCAGCTGCCAGCGCGCCCACATTGTCTGTAGCAGCACTACCTTTGGGTGCGAGCGCTGCGGTATCCGCAGCGTCAAAAACCTGAACGGACAGACCGGCTGCAATCAGGTTGGCACACATCGGACCTCCCATATTGCCAAGGCCGATGAAGCCATATGTATTTGCTGCCATAATATCTGCTCCATTTGTAACTGGCATTGGCCAGTCTCCCGATGGGAGTATAGCCGAGCATGGAAGCCGGGAGGAAACGATGACGTCACCAAGGGTCTGGGAACTTTACGCCGTCAAATACGGAACGCTGGTGGAACGGATGCGGCACGAGAGTTTCGTCAAACTCGATCCGCATGACGATGGCTCGATGCCCATCGACTATTATGTCTGGGTCGCGGTGTCGCCGGAACAGACGATCGTCATCGACACAGGGTTTGATGACGTGGAGGCCACGAAACGCGGCCGCACCCTGATCCGCAGTGTGACCGAAGGGCTGGCGACCCTTGGAGTCGACGCAGCCCGCGTGAGTGACGTGATCGTCACCCATCTGCACTACGATCATATCGGCGGGCA
>JAPKDV010000041.1 GCA_028822385.1 Alphaproteobacteria bacterium | reverse complement strand
GCGCGCGGCCAGCGGTTCCTCGCGTTGGCGGGGCAGGAGCGGATTGTGTTTGATGCGGATCCGAGTGAGTTCAGTACTCCTATGAAGAATAAGCCGTGAGCAGCGCGGGTACACTTCTACCGAGTAAAGCATCCAACAACCTTATGGCTTTAGTACCGTATCGCAGGTTCTGTCTGCGGTTTCTGGGCGGGGTGTTTCTACCGACCGCGTGTGTGCTGGCCTATCTGATCATCGGGAACTGGAAAAAGACGGTCGTTGAGTTTGGCCAGGTGCCCATTCCAGCAAGTCAGTTCATCTGGGGCTCCATCGGGCTGCATACTTCGACATCATTGTTGTTTGGCAGCGCGTTGGCGCTCTGGTTCTGGCGGCGGGGCAGTGCGCATTTTCCTAACTATGAAGACTTCGTGGGCCGCGCTATGTCGTTAGCGTTCTGGTCTCTGGTCGGCGTTTGCTTCGCCGCGCCGGTTGCAGGTTACTTCGTGGCACCGTCGAAAAACCGTGGGAGGGTGTGCTGGTCGCCATGCTGCTTGGGATCGCCTATCAGGGCTTTGTCGGATTCCCGGTATTTTTTGTTTCGGTATTCTTTTCCAGCTGGCTGGTGTCCCGCAAAGTTTAGGCGGAATAGTCGCTTCCAAATCCGCACAAACTTTCTGAGTTCGTGATCACAAAATTCTGCGAAAAAACTTGAGGCCGCTCATGGTATTGGAAAAAGACAGCTCTGTTCTTGGCGTCATCCTCGCAGGCGGGCAGGCGCGTCGGCTGGGTGGCGGAGACAAGGCCTTGCGTGATCTCGCCGGGACCCCGTTGCTCGGGCACGCCATCAAACGGTTGGCACCTCAGGTCTCTCAAATCGTCATCAATGCCAATGGTGACCCCGGCCGGTTCGATTCGTTCCGGATGCCGGTTGTGGGGGATACCGTCGAGGGCTTTGCCGGGCCGCTCGCCGGGGTGCTGGCGGGCATGGAATGGGCTGTTGAAAAAGCACCGGATTGCCCGTGGATTGTCACCTGCGCAACCGACGCACCTTTCTTTCCTGAAGACCTTGTCGCACAGCTGTTGGCAGGTGTTGATGCGGATGGTGTCGATATGGCCTGTGCTGAGAGCGACGGGCGAACCCACCCGGTTTTCGGGCTTTGGCCGGTCCATCTGCATGCGGAGTTGCGCAGCGCGCTGGTTGATGAAGACCTTCGCAAGGTCGCTCGCTGGACCGCACGGTACGGGTTGATCGCAGTTAAATTTCCCGTGTCGGTTGTTGACCCGTTCTTCAACATCAATCGCCCAGAGGATTTGGAAGTGGCGACGCGAATTATGGCTGATTTGAATGGTTCCAAACGTAGTGCGATCTGAATTGACTCTTGTCTACAGAGCCATTTAACTCTGCTAAGTAATTAGGCACCTGGACAAAAAACAGGGTGTTGCACACCAGTCGGTAGTAAATCGGCGGTGCGCCAAACGGCCCGAGGGAGGGGAGGAGAGTAGAGTAAAGTATGGGCGGCGCTTGCGCGGTCCGGCGGGATAAAGGGAGACAATAAAACCTACCCCGTAGAAAATACTCTGTCTTAAATTTGGGGGGTCCGGTGCGATAAAAGGCGCTGGCCCTTTTTCTTTTGTGGGACCCGAAAGTTTTGAAGGTCCTCACCCTGAGCCTGACGAAGGGGGAGGGCGGCGAGCTCATGCTCAGGCAGGCGCTGGTCGATATAGGCGAGGTCGGACCCGTTGCAGTCAGCGTAACACACGACATATTTAGATTCCATGTCGTCGGTCAGAATGCGTGGCGTATCCATGAAAGTATCCCTTGTTGATGTAAGGGAAGTGTTCGGTGTGGAAAGCGGGGGTGTCAATTCCTTCATTCAATCCTTCGTCATGCCGACCTCTGCGGGAACGACGACCGAGAGTTACTCCGCAGCCACGCGTTCGGACCTTTCCACTTTGGCTGCGCAGAACTTGAATTCGGGGATTTTCCCGATTGGATCCAACTGTGGGTTGGTCAGCAGGTTGGCTGCGGCTTCGGCGAAGCAGAACGGGATGAAGACCATGCCTTCGGGCACGTCCCGGTCGGCACGGGCAGTAATCTCGACGGTGCCGCGCCGGGTGCTGACCTGAATTAGATCGCCGGGCCAGATCTCTAAGCGTTTCATCTCGCGTGGGTGCAGTGAGGCGACAGCTTCGGGTTCCAGCGCGTCCAGAACTGTGGCACGTCGCGTGATCGCACCCGTGTGCCAATGTTCGAGCATCCGCCCGGTAGACAGTACCATCGGGTAGGCGGCATCGGGGAGTTCATCCGGGGCGACTAGCTCGGTAGCGACGAATTTGCCGCGGCCGGTTTTTGTAGGGAAGCCAGTGGTGAACATGATCTCCGTGCCCGGGCCGTCATCATCGCAAGGATAGGTCACAGCATCTTCACGTTCGAGGCGTTCCCAGGAAATGCCATCGATGGAATTCATCGCCTGACGTAATTCCTCATAAACCTCGTTGGGTCCGGCATAGTTCCAGCCGAGCCCCAGGCCGTTGGCGAGGTCCTGAATGATTGCCCAGTCGGTGCGGGCCTCTCCCGGTGGGTCAAACGCTGGCCGGCCCATCTGCACCTGGCGGTTAGTGTTGGTCACCGTGCCGGTTTTCTCTGGCCAGGCCGAGGCTGGAAGGATCACATCGGCGTGGAAGGCAGTCTCGGTGAGGAAAATCTCTTGCACGACTAGATGATCCAGTGCAGCGAGGCCCTGACGTGCATGGTGCTGGTCCGGGTCTGACATGGCGGGGTTTTCGCCCATAACATACATGGCGCGGATATCGCGCTCGCGGGCCGCATCCATGATCTCGACGACTGTTAGGCCGGGTTCCGGATTCAAGCCTTTGATGTTCCATAGTTTTTCGAAGCGGCTTCGTGCGGCGGGGTCGGTGACGCTCTGATAATCCGGAAAGACCATCGGGATCAGACCGGCATCCGAAGCACCCTGAACGTTGTTCTGTCCACGAAGCGGGTGTAACCCGGTACCTGGTCGTCCCATCTGTCCCGTCATCAGGGCCAGTGAGATCAGGCAGCGTGCGTTGTCGGTTCCGTGCACGCTTTGCGAGATGCCCATTCCCCAGAAGATGATCGAGCGTTCCGAGGTCGCATAGGTGCGGGCGACAGTGCGGATGGTGTCTGCATCGATGTTGCAGACTTCGGCCATTTTTTCGGGCGTGAAATCCGTCAGAGAGTCCTGTAAGGCGTCATAACCCTCGGTATAGCCGGTGATGTACTGGTCATCGACCAGTCCTTCTTCGACGATGGTGTGCATCATCGCGTTCAGCAGCGCGACATCGGTTCCCGGCTTGAACTGTAGGAAATGGTCGGCGTGACGGGTCAGTGCGTAGCCGCGCGGGTCCATCAGAATAAGCTTGGCACCGCGCTTGGCGGCAGACTTGAGAAAAGTAGCAGCAACGGGGTGGTTTTCGGTCGGCCGCGCACCGATGACGATGATGCAGTCGCTGTCCTTGGCGGCGGTGAACGGTGCTGTTACTGCGCCCGAGCCGATGGTTTCCATCAGGGCCGCGACTGAGCTTGCATGACATAAGCGTGTGCAGTGATCTACATTGTTGGTGCGGAACGCCGTGCGGATCAGCTTCTGGAAAAGATAGGCCTCTTCGTTAGAGCCTTTGGCTGAGCCAAACCCGGCGATGGCGTCGCCACCATGGTCGTCACGGGTTTTTGCCAAACCCTGTGTGGCGAAGGCCAGCGCCTCGTCCCAACTTGCTTCACGAAAATGGGTCGAAGGATCAGCGGGGTCGACCTCGTCATCCCAGCGTTTGCCGACACCCTCTTTGCGGATCAGCGGAACGGTCAATCGATGGGCGTGGTGCACATAGTCCAGCCCAAATCGTCCTTTGACGCAGAGCCGCTGTTCGTTGGCTGGACCATCGCGGCCATCGACCTTAATGATCTTGTCGTCTTTGAGGTGATATGTAACTTGGCAGCCAACACCGCAGAACGGACAGACACTGTCGACGGTCCGGTCGGCCGTGCCCACGCCGACACCGGCTTCGTTGACCATAGTGGCAGGGAGCAGTGCGCCGGTGGGGCAGGCCTGAACACATTCGCCACAGGCAACGCAGGTGGATTGGCCCATCGGGTCATCGAAATCGAAGACGATCTTCGAGTCCGCGCCCCTCATGGCCATGCCAATTACATCATTGGACTGGACCTCCCGGCAGGCTTGAACACAGAGGTTGCAATGGATGCAGGCATCTAGGTTGACCGCCATCGCTGCGTGACTGTTGTCCGGTGCAGTTGTTTCGCGCGCAGGAAACCGGCTTTCGGTAACGCCGGTGTGCTCTGCCCATTGCCAAAATTTTGAATCTGCATCATGGGCAGTGGCGCGTTCTGGCTGGTCGGCAGACAGTAATTCCATAACCATCTCGCGAGCTTTGGTTGCCCGTTTAGCCTGAGTGTCGATCACCATACCGTCGGTCGGTTGGCGTAGGCAGGAGGCGGCAAGCACGCGTTCACCTTCCACATGCACCATGCAAGTCCGACAATTGCCGTCGGGTCGATAACCTGGCTCGGGCGCATAACACAGATGGGGAATTTTGACGCCCTCGCGCGCGGCGACCTGCCAGATGGTTTCATCCGGTTCGGCTTCGACGACGTGCCCGTCGAGGGTGAAGGAAATAGGTTGGCTCATGACCGGGGCAGCGTGCCGTGCGCACGTCGCTCCTGTCCAGAGATGTTACTTGATCGCGATCAGTTCCACGTCGAACATCAAGGTCGCGTTCGGCGGAATGACGCCGCCTGCGCCGCTGGCGCCATAGCCGAGGGCGGGCGGAATGATCAGGGTGCGTTTGCCCCCTGTCTGCATGCCGGCAACACCTTCGTCCCAGCCACCAATCACGCGTCCTGCGCCGAGTGGGAAGGAGAAGGTCTGACCACGGTCGACGGAGCTATCGAACTTGTCGCCTTTTTCGCCATCATTATAGAGCCAGCCGGTGTAATGCACGTCAACACTGTCGCCAGCCTTGGCGGCATCGCCAGAGCCCACTTCATGCTCAATATACTGCAGGCCGCTGGAGGTGGTGGTCGTCTCTTGTGCGTCGGAATTTTCGGTCATCATAAATACCAGTGCCGCGACGAGCACCGCCGCTGACATCCATTTTGTGAGTTGAAGGGCAAACATCTACTAGAAGCTCCGTAGTTTGGAAAGCAGGACCGGAAGAGGTTTAACTTTGCCCGGTCCCTGTTCAAAATAAATTGCACGTGATTTTATTCGTTGGCGTTCTTTTTTACACCCTTTTAAGCAGCGCTTTTGAGGCCATCACCGGAATAATACCCCACACCGTTAGTTTGCTCCAGAAAGCCGAATTTGCCATAAAATGACTTCTTGCTGCAGACGGATGTCAGGAAAATTCGTTCAAAGGGCAGCTGTGGTCAACGTGCCTTCCATGATCAGTGGCCCGACGCCCTGGCCATCCGGGGCTACCACAACATTAAAGACCGCGGCATAGAACACACTATCCGAGGTCACGCTCGCCGCACCGACCGGCATCTCACCCTTGATGCGAAGACGGCCGAATACCTGTATGCTCAAGAGAGCTACTTCAGATAATTGCAAGACAGTTTCATTTTTCGGAGGGCACAGTGCTCCCCCGGTGGACTAGTGCATGTTAGCACGGCACTTCTTATGGAGGTGCCGGATTGCGCTGCTGCAGAAGCCTTTTAAAACAATGAGCTCTTCGCTGCGAATGGCCGGTATCATTATGGTTTAGGGATGTATCGCTGGGAGTTTGGTGACTAAGTTTCGTTTGGAAAGTAGCGTAGGACGCTTTCCATCGGGTTCGGAGCGGCCTGCCCCAACCCGCAAATCGAGGCGTCTCGCATAGCGGTAGAAAGTTCTTCGAGAAGACCTACGTCCCAGCTATCGGCGTGCATCAGTTTAACGGCTTTTTCTGTGCCGACGCGACAGGGTGTACACTGACCACAGCTTTCATCTTCAAAAAATTTCATTAGATTAATTGCTGCATCGCGCACGCTATCTTCTTGGGAAAGCACCACGACTGCACCCGATCCGACGAAACAGCCATGTTCTTCCAGCGACCCAAAAGCAAGAGGGAGGTCAGCCATGGATGCGGGTAAAATGCCGCCCGAAGCGCCGCCAGGCAGATAGGCCTGCAGGGTGTGGCCTTTAGCCATGCCGCCGCAATATTGCTGGATTAGTTCGTTCAGGGTGATGCCGTTGGCCGCAATTTTTACACCGGGTGCTTGGACGCGTCCGGAAACTGAAAAGGCGCGTGCACCGGTATAACCGTGAACGCCTTGATCCCGGTACCAGTCAGCACCAGATTCAAGAACTTCGCGAATCCAGAAAACCGTTTCGACATTGTGGACCAGCGTCGGGCGGCCAAAGACGCCGTTCTGAGCGACATAGGGCGGTCTGTGTCGGGGCAGACCGCGTTTGCCCTCAATAGATTCGATGAGCGCACTTTCTTCACCACAAATATAAGCGCCAGCACCGCGGCGCAGCTTTAAAAAGCCCGGGCCTATGACACCAGCAGCTTCGATGGAGGCTATTTCCCGGCGTAGAATTTCCCGGGCAGCCGGGTATTCGTCCCGAAGGTATATCCAAAGCTCTTCGGCATCGACTGCCCAGGCCGCGATAAGCGCGCCTTCCAGCACGCCATGGGTGGCGCGTTCGAGAAACCAGCGGTCCTTAAAGGTTCCGGGTTCGCCCTCATCCGCATTGATCACAACCGTACGGGGGCCGTCTTCAGCGGTAACGAAATCCCATTTACGCGCTACGGGAAAGCCGGCACCGCCCATGCCTCGCAGATCGGATTTCTCGATGGTCGTGCGAACGCTTTCATAGCTGCGACTTTCGTTCACGCAGGCCCGGAAAATTGCATATGCGCCTTCCTGACGTGTGTTCCCTAGAATTGGGTAGGGCGGGAGTACCGTATTAACGGCGCTCGCTTCGATCGCCGCAGTCACGTTTTCAGCCGTTGCATGATCAATATGGTTGTGTCCGACTTCGGCTATTGGCGGGTGATCGCAGCGGCCCATACAGGGCGCGCGCAAGACCCGCACAGTTCCTGATGTGTTATTTGAGAGTGCTGCGTAAAGCGCTTCAGACCCGGCCATCTCACATGGCAGGCTTTCACACACACGGACCGTGATGTCTGGCATGGAGCCGTCGTTATCGGTTGCGACATCAAAATGCGCGTAGAAAGTGGCAACTTCGTAGACTTCCACGAGGGACAAACTCATTAGTTCGGACAGAGCTGCCAAATGGCGAGGCGAGAGACCGCGATAGCGGTCCTGAATGATATGCAGATGCTCGATCAGAACACCCCGCGCCATTGAAACTTGACCGAGGAGTGTACGGATTTCTTCGACTGCATCCGGATCGATCTGACGTCCTTTGGGGTGCGGGATCGCTCGGCGACGCCCTTCGCCGGGATGATGGAAGCGTGTGGGTTTTTTCGCGTTCATCGGGGGCTTCGAACTCCAGAGGGATGACCGATCATTGCGGTGCGCAAGAAGACGGAAGTCATGAAGGATGGCTGCTTTGGAAGAGGCGGTGTAAATAGCATTAGATTGCGGGGCGAGGTCCGGGTCAACAGCGGGTCGTTTATAGAACCATGAGGGTGTCAATGGAGCCGATAATCGTACTACGCTAACCCGCACAACTTTGAGTGATGCCCTCGATTTTATAACCGCGCATGGCTTTTGCTTATCTGGCAGCCGAGCTGATGGGCGTGTTTACCGGAATTTACCCAGAACGGGATCTGATATAGGCGAGCTTTCCAGCCGATCCGGAACCAGGGCGCAATGAAAACTACCAGCAAGAGACTGGCCATTTTCAAATCTCAGTTTGTGAGGCATTAGGGTGCCTTCTCTTTAACCTTATTTTGGTTCCGGCACTTCAGTCCGGCTGGGATGCCACGCAAGGTGGCTATTGGCAGGAGGTTTGCCGCGCGGACGACTTGCTGGATTTCCTTGATCAGATCCGGGTTAGAATGATAACCGAAAATATGTCTTCAGGTGCTCTAGCGTCGATTTTTTTGTGAATAGATAAACGCAGACGTGAAGGCATCGAGCCTTGTTTTAAGGGTTAGAGTGTCGTCATAAATACCGATATTTAGAGTGCTTAAAAATTACGCGAAAACGCTCTTGCGTCATAATTTCAGCGCGTAATCCTACTTGCCGCAACCGTTCTTCGCGCATATATTCCGCGCCGAAAGTAACCTGCCTAATCACGAGGCGGGTGGAGGAATAGATCGTCATGGCGTCAAATATGCTTTCACCGGATTATGTGCCGAGCGACGACGAAGACTTCATGAATTCGATGATGCAGGAGTTTTTCCAGCAACGTCTGACTGAATGGAAGAACGAGCTTGTTCACGGGTCCGGGCAGACCCTTCAGAACATGCAATCAAGCAGTGGGCAGGCAGCCGATGTTGGCGACCGAGCTTCCGTGGAGAGCGAGCGTGCGTTCGAATTGCGTACCCGCGATCGCGAGCGCAAGCTGATCTCGAAGATTGATGACGCGTTGCGGCGCATCAAAACTGGTGATTATGGATATTGCGAGGACACGGGCGAACCCATCGGTGTGCGGCGCCTTATTGCACGTCCCATCGCAACGCTGAGCATTGAATCCCAGGAGCATCACGAGCGGATGGAGAAGACCCACCGCGATGGTTAGTGCCGAGTCCGAAACCCCTAGTCCTTCTTATGACCGAAGCTGAATTCGTATACTGTTCACGTGCGCTCGAAACCTGTTAGCTTTTATCTGAATTGAGTCCAAACTGAAGGCTCGACGGCAAACAAGAAGTAAGGAAAGACAACATGCGCGCGATGGTCGTCAAGGAATGGGGACAGCCGTTTATACTCGAGGAGCGGCCTGATCCGGAACCGGGTCCTGGCGAAGCTGTGATGAAAGTTCGTGCCGCAGGTGTGGGCCTGACTTTGGTGACCATGCGGACAGGTGTGTTTGGTGGCGAAGCACCGCGTGTCATGGGGCATGAGCTAGGCGGGGATATTGTGGCTGTTGGTGAAGGTGTGACCAACATCAAACCCGGTGATCGGTGTGGGGTCTATTTCTATCTTAATTGCGGTTATTGCCGTTGGTGCCATGGGGGACGCGAGACTCTGTGCGAAAACCATGGCGGTTATGTTGGTGTTCATGTGGATGGTGGGTATGCGGATTATGTCTGTCTGCCTGCGAGGAACTTTCTGCCGATTCCGACGGAATTGAGCTACGAGGACGCTGCGATCGCCGCAGACGCCGTCAACACTAACTGGCATTGCATGCGCGAGCGCGCGCAAATTTCGCCCCATGATGATGTTTTATTGATAGGCGCAGGTGGCGGTGTCGGTGTGCATGGCATCCAGGTTGCGAAGGCATTCGGCGCTCGTGTGATTGCGGCGGATATCTCCGATGAAAAGCTGGAATTCGCAAAAAAATGGGGTGCGGATGAAGTTATCAATGTGTGCGCGGTCGAGGATGTTGCAGAGGCTGCCAAGAATCTTACAGATGGCAAGGGTGTGGAGGCGGCAGTGGACTATGTTGGCGCTTCGGATACCTTTACGGCAGCCATCGAAGCGCTGGCGACGGCGGGCCGCGCGGTGGTGATTGGTGCCACGCCGTGCACCGTCCAGATCAACCCCATTGATTTGCTGATTTCCGAAAAAACCATCACCGGTTCGCGTCATTCCACGCGCACCGAGCTAATCGAGACTATGGAGGTCATGGCAAAGGGAACGATCAAGTCCGCCATCGGCAAGCGGGTACACTTCACCAAAGTGGAAACTCTCTTTGAGGACTTGCAGGCCAAGACCCTGCTAGGGCGTGGTGCACTGATTTATGACGATTAATTACCAATTTCTGAGAACCCAGTAACGGGCGAAGTGTTCGAGGAGGCATCAAATGGTCGAGTTTTCACCAAACAAACGTCAGCTAGCGCTGCGCGACAAAGCTCGCAAGTTTGCGATAGAGGAGATGATCCCGGTTGCAGAGGTCGGTGATCGCGAACCGGATCCCGCAAAATCTTTTAACTGGGAGCTGATCCGCAAGGCCGACAAGTTGGGTCTGCGAACACTGTCTGTTCCTAAGGAATACGGAGGCGGCGGGGCGGATGTCCTGACCCTCTCGATGGTCGGTGAAAATCTGGCCTATGGCGATCTTGGCATAGCAGTGGCATTTGACCAGACGTGGAAAATCATGACGATGATCAGCCATCTGACGACGGCCCGCCAGCGTAAGAAATGGCTGCCACGGGTAATGGATGACCCGGAATGCCTTCTGGCGGCAGCCGCGACCGAACCCTTGTCCGGCAGTGATTCTATCCTGCCCTACAACAAGGCGGATGGGGGGGTTCGCATGACCGCCAAGAAGAAGGGCGACAAGTGGATCCTAAACGGGGAGAAGCGCTACATTTCAAATGGTGGACTTGCCAAGGTCATCTATGTGATGGCACGGACTGATATGCGCAAGCCGCCGCTCAACAGCATGACCGGCTTTCTGCTGACATCTGACACGCCGGGTTATTCGGTGACGGAAATCTGGGACAAGCTTGGACAGCGCAACGTTGCCAATGGCACCATGATTTTTGACAATGTCGAGGTTGCTCAGGCCGATGTGATGGGAACACCCAATGGTGCGCTTGGCGAGCTAGGCGCGCTATTGACTAGGTTTGGTTCCAACATTCAGGCTGGCGCTACCGTTCTGGGTGTTGCCCAGCGCGCCTATGACGTGACCCTGCAATACGCCAAACTTCGTGTGCAGGGTGGCAAGCCTATTTTTGAGCATCAGATACAGGCTCAGCGGCTTGCTCGGATGCGCATGCTGATTGAGGCCTCGCGCTATTATCTCTGGTATTCGGGCTGGACCGCCGGGCAAGGAGAGCCTGATGCGGTTGCCGCCTCGCTGTGTAAGGTCAATGCGGCAGAGAATTCCGTGAAGGTCCTGATGGAGGCCTTCGAATTATGGGCTGCCACTGGCTACATGAAAAAAAACCCGATAGAGAAACTGCTCCGCGACGGGCTGAGCTTCGTTCATTCGGACGGCACCAATGATGTGTTGCTCCTCAAAGCCTCACGGCTTCTAGGCAATATAAAACGTGGTGATCCTCGGTACAGCAAACGGGTCGAGCTGGCAGCAAAGGGGCGCTAAGGCTAGGAACTTTTCAGGTCTTTGAGAAATGTGATCGGGTACCTTTGCCTGGTATGCCCATTGGCTTTCGTTATTAATAAAAAAGACGGCCGATAGGCCGCCTTGTTGGTTAAATTGGGTTTTCCCGGCGCGGTATTAACTCCAGTTGTCCTGGGGCTTGGCGCGGGCGAAGTCGTTTACGTCGACTCCCAGTAGGTTGGCCGAGTTAAGGCCGCACATCGCTTCCTTGTCTGCCGTCGAGAAGCCATCGAGTCCCATGATGTGCTCCGTCGGGTCATATTCGGCCATGTCGAACGGATAGTCGGTGCCGAGCACGATCTTGTCGGTACCATACTTCTTGACTAGGAACTCAAGCTGGTCGTTTGCAAACACCGTAGTATCGAAATACATGTTCTTGAGATAGCTGGAGGGCGGCTGATCAATGTGCAGGCAACAATCCTCGCGCTGACCCCAAGCGTGGTCCATGCGAGCGGCATAGGCGGCCACGAAGGCGCCGCCATGCACAACAACGAACTTTAGGCCGGGATGGCGCGCCATAACACCGTCAAAAATTAGGTAGTGCACCGCGACCGTCGTATCGAGTGGGTTGCCGATGATGTTAGTTAGGTAGTGCGCGCCGAAACGCTCTGATGCAAAGGAGGTCGGGTGCAGCAGAATGGGGATTTCCATCTCTGAGCACTTAGCCCAGAACGGCTCCAGCCGCTCGGCCGACAGCTCGTCAGTGCCGATTTGAGCTCCGATTTGGATGCCCTTGAAGCCAAGCTCGTTGGTTAGGCGGTCGAGTTCCTTGAGCGCCATATCGGTGTTCTGCAGCGGCACGGTGCCGAGGCCGAGCAGCCTGTCGGGCGCCTGGGACACAGCGTTCGCAATATTGTCATTGACCTTCTGGGCGGTCTCTTGGCCCAATGCATCGGGTGCGTCGTAGTGCATCTGCGGCGGCTGGGGTGACATCGCCATGACGTCTACGCACATGCGATCCATATCGGCGAGGCGTTTGGTTACGCCGACCAACTCTTCGCGACGATCTTCGTTCTGCTTTTTGTTCAGCTCACGGGTCAGTGGGCTAGCATACTTGACCGCATCAAGGGACATGGCGGGGACGTGCTTGCGGACTTCCTCGTCGATTCCCTCGGTCATGATGTGGCCGTGGATGTCGAGGGTCAGCGTATCCGGGCGTTTGTAGTGCTTGGGATGTTCGCGACCGGCGCTGGATTCATAGGGGCGGATATTTTCAACGTTACCGGGCATGGCGCTTCCTTGGATATGTCTGTGTAAATTCTACTACTGTTGATTTCGCGGTTTCCCAGACCCGGGCGCGCCGGTCAAGCCAAACCTGACATTTCACTGATATTTTGCAGGCTAGGTGATGGCGCAGGACTGGCAGGTGCCACGCAATTCGATGATTGTCTTGTCGAGATAGAAATTTTCTCTTGTGGCCCAATCGGCTAGGCGGGCCGTGATTTGTTCGTCTCCGAATTCATCCACCTGGCCGCAATCTTCGCAGATCGCAAACGCAATGGTGCCGTGTCGATCCTTGTCGGGATGATCGCAGGCAACAAAGGCGTTGAGACTTTCAAGGCGGTGCACGAGCCCCAGTTCGACCAGCTTGTTTAGCGCACGATAGACCTGCAGCGGTGCGCGGAAGCCTTCGTCGCGCAGGCCGTCGAGGATAGTGTAGGCGCTGAGTGGAGAATTGGCATTCTGTAGGGTTTCGAAGACAAAGGTCTGATTGCGAGTTAGCTTTGGCAATTTGCTAGCATTATCATGGGACATAATTTGGCCCAACGTCACCGGATTTATTACGCTTTAGAAAGTAGGTCACAGGAAGTAACCCGATAAGGAACAGGATGAGGGCGGCGACTACAATTGATGGGCCGGATGGCGTATTCCACTGCAGGGAACCACACAGTCCTCCTATGACTGCAAACGCCCCGATCACGGAAGCGAAGATCGCCATCTGTTCAGGTCCACGCGCCAAGCTTCGCGCCGTGGCGGCAGGAATTATAAGCAGTGCAGTTATCAGCAGTACGCCCACTATTTTCATAGAGATAGCGATCACTAGTGCCATCAAAAGCATAAAGACTACGTTGGTGCGGCGGGGGTGCATGCCTTCTGCTTCTGCTAGGTCGTTACTTACCGTAGCAGCAAAAAAGGGACGCCAAATCAGCACAAGAATAATAATCACGATTGCCCCACCGCCGTAGATCACCGCAATATCATTCATCGACACAGCTAGGATGTCTCCAAAGAGAAATGACAGGAGGTCTATCCGTACCCAGGACATGAAAGCTAGTACGACAAGGCCAAGTGCTAGCGAAGAGTGAGAAAGTAGGCCAAGCATAGAATCTGACGATAAGGTCGCCCGGCGTTTTAGTAAGATTAGGATTAGCGCGACGGTTGCCGAAGTACAGAAAACGGCGACAGTTATGTTAATTTGAAGCAGGATTGCAAGCGCAACGCCAAGTAAGGCCGAGTGAGACAGAGTGTCACCGAAGTAAGCCATGCGCCGCCAGACTATGAAGCAGCCTAGCGGCCCAGCAACTACCGCTACACCAACTCCAGCAACGATTGCACGGGCGAAAAAGTCATCAAGTATGGTCAACGTTTAACCTTTTCTAGTCGGGGTCTCGATGATGGCCATCATCGAGATGACAGTGTTCAGTTAGAGAACCATCGAGATGTTGTACTATACCACCCGGTAAATGTGCGTGGTCATGGTTATGCTCATAAACTGCGAGGGCTTTTGATGCGCGGTCGCCAAACAACGCACGATATTCTCGACTTTCTGCTACCGTGTGTGGGTGTCCTTGGCAGCAAACATGCCCATTCAGACAAACGACGTGATCGGTTTCAGCCATTACCACATGCAAGTCGTGGGAGATCATCAAGACACCGCAGTCTAGGCTAGTCCGGATTTCGATGATGAGATCATAGAGTTCAATCTCGCCCGCGAAATCAACGCCCTGGACCGGTTCGTCGAGTACCAATAGATCTGGTTTGCGTGTGATGGCTCTTGCCAGTAGGGCACGCTGAAACTCTCCGCCAGACAGGTTTCGTACCTCTCGCTGCGCCAGATGTGGGATGCCTACACGTTCCAAAGCTTCGTTGGCATCCCGTTTGGAGATTCGATCGGTCAACGACATAAAACGCGCGACCGTCATTGGTAATGTCCAATCGATAGAAAGTTTCTGCGGAACGTAAGCAATTTTAAGGCCAGTGGTCCTATGGGCGAAACCTTCGTCGGGACGCTCAAGCCCTATTGCTATTTTAGCTACCGTTGATTTACCCGCGCCGTTTGGTCCAATTAGGGTGACCACTTCGCCACGGCTAACAGCTAGATCTACGCCGCGAACGATCCAGCGTTGGCCTCGATTTAAGCCGGCATTTTTTAATGTGATGAGCGCGCTGGATTTTTGGGCCATTGGAGCAGGTGAAACCTTAATTGGTGGTTGGTATTATTTTTTGTATATGTTATACCATTACACATTCAAGCGTTGTAGCAATGCCTAATTATAAATTCTAAGGAAAGTGTACCATGACTTTTGTTCTCGAGCATGTTCGAACCGTAATTGCCGGTGCTGTATTCGGTCTTTTGGTTTCGCTCACGACCCCCGCTTTGGCCGATGTGAAGGTAGTTGCGTCCATCAAGCCAATACACGGGCTTGTTGCTGGTGTTATGAAAGGTGTTGGAACACCTAGCCTTTTGGTTGAAGGGGGAGCATCACCCCATTCTTACAGTCTCAGGCCATCCAACGCCCGCGAACTGCAGCAGGCTGACCTAATCGTTTGGGTAGGCGGTGAGATAGAGGCGTTTTTGAAAAAGCCTTTAGCAACATTGGGAACGGGCGCTGAGGTTATTGAGTTAATTGATCTCCCGAACCTTAAGCTTATGTCCTACCGCGAAGACGGCCCCTTTGCGTCGCACGATGACGACCATGATGGAGATCATCAGAGTGGTAAACACGATGACGACCATGATGACGACCATAAGAGTGAGCAGCACGATGACGCACATCACCACGATGGACCCGATGCGCATATCTGGCTTGATCCGGATAATGCGAAAGTAATTGTGAAGGCCAGTGCAGCGGCCTTGATGCGTATTGATCCTGCCAACGCTGAGATATACCGATCTAATGCGGCAGTGATGATTTCTCGCCTTGAGAGGTTATCTATAAATGTTTCAGCAAAATTGAAATCAATTGCGGGCCGTAATTTCGTAGTGTTCCACGACTCCTACCAATATTTTGAAGACCGGTTTGGGCTAAAGGCGGTGGGGTCAATTACGGTAAATCCGGCGGTGGTTCCTGGGGCGGAGCGGATAAGAGATATTCAGAATCGGGCTCGCAGTTTGGGGGCGACGTGTGTTTTTTCTGAGCCTCAGTTTCCATCAGTTCTAATTAGTATTATCCGGGAAGGATCGAATACAAAAACTGGGGTTCTTGACCCGCTGGGTGCGGCATTACCGAGTGGTCCTGAAATGTATTTCACGCTTATCGAGAAGCTGGCTAGCTCGTTTCACGAATGCCTTAAGTCTTAAGTCGTATAGGAAAATATAGCTTCAATTCTCTTTCTTTCGCTCAGATCTCTATGCGAACTGCTTTTGCTCGCTCAGAGATTCTTGTGTCTCAAAGTTTTTTTCTGTGCCACGGGGGTGGTTGCACTTAATAAAAGGCTTTAAATTGTGGTTAGCAAAAGCGCATGGCTGGGTACAAGGGCTCTGCACATGATTGATGCCAGCAACATTAATGCTACCGCTGTTCCTGTGAACAACGACGGTACCGTCTTCCTGATCAGTAACCAGTTTAACTTCTAATCGCTGGTACGACAGAGTGAAGCAATGACTGCGGCGCCGGCTCTACTGAGCCGGCGCCGTTTTGTTTTTGTGGAAACAAGGAGCGCGGATATC
>JAPKDV010000176.1 GCA_028822385.1 Alphaproteobacteria bacterium | reverse complement strand
GCCCCGACAGGCCCACGCGCATGCATTTTGCCGGTCGATATTCCGATCTCTGCACCCATTCCAAACTCCCTTCCATCGGCGAATTGGGTTGAGGCATTGTGCAAAACGATCCCGCTATCAACGCGGCTGATGAAACGCTCGGCAACCGTTTTATCCGCCGTCACGATTGCATCAGTGTGGTTTGAGCCATGTGTGTTCACATGGTCGATAGCCGCCTCAACGTCGTCGACAACGCGCACCGCAACAATCGCATCGAGATACTCCGTGTCCCAATCGGCATCATTCGCGGGAACAATACGCGTATCGATGTCACGTGCTGCAGCATCGCCGCGCACCTCGCATCCAGCACTAGAGAGATCGTCGACAATGCTACCGAGCAACGCGTTCGCGACGTCACGATCAATCAGCACCGTCTCTGTCGCCCCACAAATACCAGTACGACGCATCTTGGCGTTTAGCACAATATCACGCGCCATCTGCGGGTCGGCCTTGGCGTGCACATAGGTATGACAAAGCCCTTCCAGATGGGCAAACACAGGAATACGGCTTTCGGTCTGAACCCGTTCAATCAGCGACTTTCCGCCCCGTGGCACAATAACATCCACAAATTCTGTCATACGCAGCAACGCACCGACGGCCTCACGATCTTTGGTCGTCGGGGCCTGCACTGCGGCAACCGGCAGTCCTGCTGCCTGCAATCCATCTTGCAAACAGGACAGGATCATTCGCGAGGATTCAAAACTTTCCGAGCCGCCACGCAAAATCGCGGCATTCCCCGCTTTAACACACAAGCCACCGGCGTCCGCCGTCACATTTGGACGCGATTCATAAATTACCCCAATGACCCCCAGCGGCACACGAACACGCGCGATTTTCAGGCCATTGGGCCGTTCCCATTCGGCCAGTACGGTCCCGACCGGATCAGGCAACCCAGCGACCTCTTCCAACCCCCCAGCCATAGCCTCAACGCGCTCAACGTTGAGGATCAAACGGTCCAGAAACGGGCCCCTTACGCCATTGGCCTCAGCTGTGTCCACATCTTTTGCATTGGCGGCAATAATCCCCGCCTTCTGCTCACGCACAGCGGCCGCTGCGGCATGAAGAGCAACGTTCTTGGCATCCGCTGATGCGCTAGCAAGCTCAAGCGCAGCAGCCTTCGCCGCAACACCAATTTCGTTCATCATGTCGTGAATTTCTTGGTTCACCGACAAATCGTGTGCTGCTGTCATTGTCCTTCTCCGACCTTCTACGGCCTGTCCGGGCGACGATAGTCAATTCGCCCCTGAAATTCACCCTATTTGCACCAATCCATACGTGTTCTCTACCCGAACTCCGAGATAGATCTAGCCGAATACGACGCTCAGGATCCGTTCTGAAAGCACCAGAAACGACCAGAGGGCCAACCAGAGTGGGATAAGGCTCCACTGACACGTTGTGGGGTGCGCGTATCTAACCCCCAATGCGACAGGCACCAGCAAAGCACCAGCCGATCGCCATCCGGTAGGTGCCAACCACCAGCGGATCGACATTAACCATGCGCACGAAAATTTCTGCATGCGCTAAAGTAAAGAGCAAAAGCACCTAACTTTAGATCAGCCGGCTAGTCCTGTCTGTTTCGAATATAAGATCATTCAGCTCTCGACTAGGTCGTCACGGTGGATCATTTCCTCTCTCCCGCGATAGCCCAGAATGCCTTCGATCTCTTCGGACCGTCGGCCCAGAATAAGCTGGGCGTCCTCACAGCCATAAGCCACAAGTCCGCGGGCGATCTCAATCCCGTTAGTATTCGTTACCACCACTGGATCACCACGTTGAAACTTGCCGTCCACACCCGTCACACCAGCCGGCAGTAGGCTCTTTCCGCGTGCCAATGCCACCGCAGCGCCAGCATCTACGACAATCGTTCCAACAGGGTTCAATGACCCGGCGATCCAGCGTTTCCGGGATGTTTGTGGCTCACCCTGAGGCAAGAACCATGTCGCTCGCTCACCACCCGCAAGCCGCCGCAGCGGATGCAGGTCTCGGCCGTCGGAAATTACCATGCGGCAACCGGACTGCATCGCAATACGGGCAGCCTCGATCTTCGTTATCATGCCACCTGAACCGTCATCCCCGGCCGTCTCCCCCGCCATCGCTTCAATCTCCGGGGTAATCGCATCGACCATATCGATATGTACGGCGGTGTCATCCCGCGTCGGGTCTGCCGTGTATAGCCCGTCGATATCCGAAAGTAGAGAACAGGTATCCGCTTCCATCATCTGGGCCACACGCGCAGCGAGGCGATCATTGTCGCCGAAACGAATTTCTTCAGTGGCAACCGTGTCGTTCTCGTTGATAACGGGCACCACGCCAAGACGAAGCAGCGTTGTAATCGTGTTTCGGGCGTTCAAATGCCGCCGCCGGTCTTCGGTATCATCCGTGGTTAAAAGAATTTGTGCGACAGAGACGTCATGACGCGCGAGTGCACCCTGCCAAGCATGCGCAAGCTGGACCTGCCCCGTAGCCGCTGCCGCCTGGCTCTCATCCAGCCGTAGGACCCGGTTGCGCGGACCGCGGGCAAGCCCAAGCACACGTCGGCCCACCGCGATAGCGCCGGAGGACACGACCAAGACATCCACACCGGATTTCCTCAGGGCGGCAATATCTTGCGCCAGCGCATAAAGCCAGTCGGTACGCAATTGTCCATCGTCCAAGGCCAGCAGTGCCGACCCAACTTTCACGACGAGCCGCCTGCTATCCGCGAGCTTGGTCACGTGACAGACTCCGAAGAGGACGCGTCATCTTTATATGTGGATTGATCTCTGTCGATTCCAGCCTCCACATCACGCGCGTCGTTGATCACCAGGCGTAGCGCCCGCAAGGCTTCCACGATCTGGATCCGTGCCACCGCAGACAATGTCATAAAGCTGCCCTCGACATGTGGCGCAAGCGCCTCCCGGCACGCCGCGAGGTCGGCTTCGGAAATTGCATCGCACTTGCTCAAGGCGACAATTTCCGGCTTCTCAGCCAGACCACCATCATAGGCGGTCAGCTCAGCGCGCACGGTCCTATAGGCGTCGACCACAGCATCAGGCCCCATGGTGGGGTCGATTAAATGCAGCAGCACGCGGCAGCGTTCGACATGGCCCAGAAAGCGGTCACCTAGCCCACGCCCCTCATGGGCGCCTTCGATCAGGCCTGGAATATCGGCCAGCACGAAGGCCTCGTCGTCGCTCTCGACGACGCCGAGAGCAGGATGCAGTGTCGT
>JAPKDV010000004.1 GCA_028822385.1 Alphaproteobacteria bacterium | reverse complement strand
AGTCGCGCTATGCCTGTGACGGACTAATGCGCCAGCGCCTCGACCGTCCTTATGTACGTGTCGACGGTAAGCTGAGCGAAGCCAGCTGGGATGCCGCGTTTAGCGCGATCGCTGCGAAGGTCAAGGCGAGTTCGGGTAACAAGATTGCGGCCATTGCCGGTGATCTCTGTGACACGGAATCGATGTTTGCCCTCAAGCAACTGATGGGTTCTCTTGGTTCAAAGAATATGGATTGCCGACAGGATGGTGCGAAGCTGTCGTCCGGTGCTCGCGGCTCCTATGTGCTGAACACAGGGATCGCAGCGCTTGAGAATGCGGATGCGGTTCTCCTTATTGGTACCAACCCGCGCTGGGAAGCCCCGCTGGTCAACACTCGCCTGCGTAAGGCGTGGCTGAACGGTGGTGCCCGGATCGGTATTGTCGGACCACAGCTTGAATTGAGCTATCCAAGCGAACATCTCGGCGCTGGCCCGGAGATGCTGTCGGCTATCGCGGAAGGCAGTCATGATTTTGCCGATGTCCTGAAGAGCGCCGAGCGCCCGGTAATTATTGTTGGAATGGGTGCGCTGGCCCGCGCCGATGGTGAAGCAGTGCTCGCAACCGCACGCAAACTTGCTGACAGCTGCAATGTGATCCGCGACGACTGGAATGGCTTCAACGTTTTGCACACTGCAGCTGCACGAGTCGGTGGACTGGATATCGGCTTTGTACCGGGTGAGGGTGGTCGCGATACCGCTGGCATTCTGGCTGGCGCCGAAGCTGGGGACATTGATGTGGTGTTCCTGCTGGGTGCCGACGAAATCGACACGGCCAAACTGGGTAACGCGTTTGTGGTGTACCAGGGACACCATGGAGATGCGGGAGCACATCGCGCCGATGTCATTCTGCCGGGTTCGGCCTATACCGAAAAGAACGGCACCTATGTGAACACCGAAGGCCGGGTGCAGCTGGCACGCCAAGCGGTGCAGCCTCCTGGAGACGCACGAGAAGACTGGACGATCATTCGCGCTATGTCCGACGCTGTTGGTGGAGGGCTCGACTATGTGACCCTTGGCGATGTGCGCAGCGCTATGGTGAACGCCAATGCGGTCTTTGACCAGATCGACGAGTTAAGCGCTTCTGAAATGGGACCTGCCGGTGCAGCTAGCGATATGGATGTCACACCATTTGAGAACCCGATTGCGAATTACTACATGACGGACTCTATAAGCCGTGCGTCGGAGACTATGGCCGAATGTACCCGTGAGCAAGTCAATGCGAACGGGGAGGGGACCGGCACAGATGGTTGATTTCTGGTGGAATTACGCCTGGCCAGGGCTCTGGATCGTGGTTCAGATTCTGTTTCTCGTTGTGCCGCTTCTGATCGTTGTAGCTTATCTGACCTATGCTGAACGCAAGGTGATTGGTCTGATGCAGTTGCGCATGGGCCCGAATGTGGTTGGGCCGTTTGGCCTGCTACAGCCCTTTGCCGATGCGCTAAAGTTGATGACCAAGGAACTAATCATTCCGACCGGTGCAAACCGCGTCGTGTTCCTGATGGCCCCTATGCTGACCTTCGTTCTGGCGATGGTCGGTTGGGCGGTAATTCCGGTCAGTGAAGGCTGGGTCCTATCAAACATTAATGTGGGCGTGCTTTACCTGTTTGCGATTAGTTCGCTTGGTGTTTACGGCATCATCATGGCGGGTTGGGCTTCGAACTCGAAATACCCCTTTCTGGGTGCATTGCGCTCCGCAGCGCAGATGGTGTCCTACGAAGTCTCAATTGGCTTCGTCATCATCACCGTGTTGCTGGCCGTTGGATCTCTGAACCTAACCGATATCGTGCTGGCGCAGAAGAACGTTTGGTTCTTCATTCCGCTGTTCCCGATGTTTATCGTATTTGTGATTTCTGCGCTGGCGGAAACCAACCGCGCTCCGTTTGATCTGCCGGAAGCTGAAGCGGAACTGGTGACGGGCTACAACGTTGAATATTCGGCGATGGCCTTCGCACTGTTCTTCCTTGGTGAGTACGCCAATATGGTGCTGATGAGCGGGATGACGGTCATCCTGTTCCTGGGCGGCTGGCTGCCCCCGTTTGATAACGCAATCTTCAACTGGGTACCGGGCCTTGTCTGGTTTGCACTCAAAGTCTCGGTAATATTGTTTGTGTTCCTATGGGTGCGCGCGACACTGCCGCGTTATCGTTATGACCAACTGATGCGTCTGGGCTGGAAGGTCTTTCTGCCGCTCTCGCTGGGTTGGGTCGTTCTTACCGCAGGTGCCATTGTCGTGTTCGGCTGGTACCCCGGTATCGTGAACTAGGCGCGGAGAGGATACGCAAATGGCCATGCTCGACCGCACCGCACGCTCGCTTCTCCTGGTGGAGATTGTCGCGGGTATGTGGCTGACCCTGAAGTACTTCTTCAAGGCGAAGGTTACGATCAACTATCCTTACGAAAAAGGGCCAATCAGCCCCCGTTTCCGTGGGGAACACGCGCTACGTCGCTATCCCAATGGCGAAGAACGCTGCATCGCCTGCAAATTGTGCGAGGCCATTTGCCCGGCACAGGCAATCACGATCGAAGCTGAACCGCGTGAGGACAATTCACGCCGCACCACGCGCTACGATATCGACATGACCAAATGTATCTATTGCGGTTTCTGTCAGGAAGCTTGTCCGGTGGACGCGATTGTCGAAGGGCCGAACTTTGAATTCGCAACGGAAACCCGCGAGGAGCTGATGTACGACAAGGAGAAACTCCTGTTGAACGGCGATCGTTGGGAATCCGAGATCGCAACGGCGCTCGCAGCCGATGCGCCGTATCGTTAGGCCGGGCAGGGGGATTTAGGATGATTATTCAAGCGCTTGCCTTTTACCTGTTTGCTGCCACGGCTGTGGCCTCTGGTGTCATGGTGATTTCGGCACGCAACCCGGTACATTCGGTTCTGTTCCTGATCCTCGCCTTTTTCAATTCGGCAGGATTGTTCGTGCTGATTGGGGCCGAGTTCCTGGCGATGATCCTGGTGGTTGTCTATGTCGGCGCGGTTGCAGTGTTGTTCCTGTTCGTTGTCATGATGCTGGACATC
The DNA here is from genome assembly GCA_028822385.1 of Alphaproteobacteria bacterium. Classification (GTDB taxonomy): domain Bacteria; phylum Pseudomonadota; class Alphaproteobacteria; order UBA6615; family UBA6615; genus JABJAG01. The sequence continues at coordinate 44,817 of JAPKDV010000004.1, read as the reverse complement.
AATTTCGCTGAAATGCGTGAGGGTTTCCTACAATACCTTCCGATTGGTGCACTCATTGGTATTATTCTGGCAGCAGAACTTATTCTGGTCTTCGGCAGCTGGGTGGTTTCGCCAGAGGCCGCACAAATCCTGTCAGCGCCGGAATTGCCAGCGGGCGGTGTCACGAACACCCATGCGCTCGGGCAGCTGATCTACACCGATTATATCTATCTATTCCAATCGGCCGGGCTGGTCCTGTTGGTAGCCATGATTGGTGCCATCGTTCTGACTCTTCGCCATCGCCCTGATGTACGACGCCAGAAGATCAGCGATCAGGTCGGACGTCGGCGTGAGGATGTTATCGAAATCCGAGACATCCCCACGGGGAGTGGCGTGTGATGCTTGAAATAGGGCTTTCCCATTATCTGACGGTTAGCGCCATCCTGTTCACGCTGGGAATTTTCGGCATCTTCCTGAACCGGAAGAACGTCATCATCATCCTAATGTCGATTGAATTGATGCTGCTCGCTGTGAACATCAACTTTATCGCCTTTTCTGCACATCTGAACGATTTGGTCGGCCAGATCTTCGCGTTGTTCGTTCTCACCGTTGCCGCTGCGGAAGCTGCAATTGGTCTTGCGATTCTCGTTGTCTACTTCCGCAACCGTGGGTCGATCGCGGTGGAAGACATCAACATGATGAAGGGCTGACCGCGACATGATTCAACTCGCGATCTTTTTGCCACTCGTGGGCGGTGTTCTCGCTGGGCTCTTCGGAAACCGGATGGGCGACCGTGCCTCACAGCTCGTCACAGTTCTGCCGATGCTGCTGGCCGCTGTTATCTCCTGTTACCTGTTCTGGGATGTGGGTATTCACGGCAATTCACAAACCATTCAGCTGTTTACCTGGATCGATTCCGGCACGCTGGAATTAAGCTGGGCGCTGCGCTTCGACACCCTGACTGCCGTGATGGTCTTCGTGGTCAATGTCGTCTCATCGATGGTTCATGTTTACTCTGTGGGCTACATGGCTCACGACCCGCACAAGCCGCGGTTCATGGCCTATCTGAGCCTCTTCACCTTCTTCATGCTGACGCTGGTGACTGCTGATAACTTCGTCCAGATGTTCTTCGGTTGGGAAGGCGTCGGATTAATGTCCTATCTGTTGATCGGCTTCTGGTTCCATCGTCCCGCAGCCAATGCTGCTGCCATCAAAGCGTTCGTCGTGAACCGCGTGGGTGATTTCGGGTTCATGCTCGGTATTCTCGGCGTGTTCTTCGTGTTTGGAACCCTCAATTTTGATGCGATTTTCAAGGCCGTACCGGAAGTTGCTGGCCAGTCCTTTACCTTCCTGAGCATGGATGTCGACATCCTGACCACGATTTGTCTGCTGCTGTTCATCGGCGCCATGGGCAAGTCCGCACAGATCGGGCTGCACACCTGGCTGCCGGACGCGATGGAAGGCCCGACACCGGTTTCTGCACTCATTCACGCCGCCACTATGGTGACAGCCGGTGTGTTTATGGTGGCGCGTCTATCCCCTATGTTCGAGTTCGCACCTATTGCCTTGTCTGTGGTGGTCTTTGTCGGCGGTACGACAGCGTTCTTCGCCGCGACGATCGGGCTGACGCAACACGATATCAAACGCGTGATTGCCTATTCGACCTGTTCCCAGCTTGGTTACATGTTCTTCGCACTTGGCGTCGGAGCCTATCCGGCCGCGATTTTCCATCTGATGACCCACGCATTCTTCAAAGCGCTGCTCTTCCTTGGCGCGGGCAGCGTGATCCACGGGATGGATGACGAGCAGGATATGCGCATGATGGGTGGGCTGTTCTCCAAGATGAAGGTGACAGCGGCTCTAATGTGGATTGGCAGTCTGGCACTGGCTGGTGTGCCGATCTTTGCTGGATTCTACTCCAAGGATATCATTCTGGAATCGGCCTTCGCGGCACACACTGGCTTGGGGCTCTATGCCTTCTGGGCAGGCATCGCGGCCGCGCTGATGACGGCGTTCTATTCTTGGCGCCTGCTGTTCCTGACATTCCATGGCCGCACGCGCGCCGACGATCACACATTCGATCATGCTCATGAATCACCCCCGGTGATGATTGCGCCGCTGCTGGTTCTGGCAATGGGTGCAATCTTCTCCGGTTTTCTGGCCAAAGAGTATTTCGTGGGCCACCAGATGGGGGAATTCTGGGGTTCCTCAATCCTGATGCTGCACAACGTTATTGAAGAAGCACATCATGCCCCTGATTGGGTTGTGGCATTGCCGTTGGTGGTGGCTGTCACAGGTATTTTGGGCGCGTTTGTGATGTACATTCTCAAGCCGGATTGGCCGGCAGCGTTTGTCGCGCGGATCCGCCCCATTCACCGTTTCGTATACAATAAGTGGTTCTTCGACGAGTTGTATGACCGCCTGTTTGTCCGCCCGTCCTTCGTTCTTGGACGCGGTCTCTGGAAATCGGGTGATGGCGCCGTGATCGATGGTGTTGGTCCGGACGGAATTGCTGCGGCGACGCGTGATCTTGCAGCACGTGCAAGCCGCCTCCAGTCGGGCTTTGTTTATCACTATGCTTTTGCGATGCTGATCGGGCTGGTCGTTCTTGCGACCTGGTTCCTATTCGGGTTCTACCGGTAAGGGCCTCGTATTATGGAATCATTTCCCATTCTTTCCCTGACGACGTTCCTGCCACTGATTGGCGTGGCGTTTATCTTGCTTATCCGTGGTGATGAGCTAACCGTCGCACGAAATGCACGCTGGGCCACGCTCTGGACGTCTCTGGCGACCTTCGTGATCAGCCTGTTGCTTTGGCTCAATTTCGATAAGTCCACGGCGGATTTCCAGTTCGTCGAGCGGCTCGAATGGTTGCCGAGCTTCAACATTGCTTATCATATGGGCATTGATGGAATTTCGCTGTTCTTCGTGATCCTGTCGACATTCCTCACACCGATCTGTGTTCTTGCCTCCTGGAAGGCCATCACCACGCGCGTGAAAGAGTACATGATCGCCTTCCTCGTCCTGGAGACGATGATGATTGGCACCTTTGCCGCCCTCGATTTCGTGATGTTCTACATCTTCTTCGAAGCTGTGCTGATCCCTATGTTCATCATCATCGGTGTCTGGGGTGGGCCGCGTCGTGTGTATGCGGCCTTCAAGTTCTTTCTCTATACTCTGGCGGGTTCGGTACTCTTGCTGGCTGCGCTGCTGACCCTCTATTTCGAAGTCGGCACGACCGATATTCCAACCTTGATCGCCTATGCGGTGCCGCCGGAAATGCAAACTTGGTTGTGGCTCGCATTCTTCGCGTCCTTTGCGGTGAAGATGCCGATGTGGCCGGTTCATACTTGGTTGCCTGACGCTCATGTCGAAGCGCCGACCGCCGGGTCGGTGATCCTGGCTGGTGTGCTGCTGAAAATGGGTGGCTACGGTTTCCTGCGTTTCTCGCTGCCAATGTTGCCGATCGCCTCAGAACAATTCGTTCCGTTGATCTACACCCTGTCTGTGATTGCAATCATCTACACTTCGCTGGTGGCTCTCGCGCAGGAAGATATGAAGAAGCTGATTGCTTATTCATCGGTCGCTCATATGGGTTTTGTCACGATCGGTATCTTTACAGCCACGCAACAGGGCATTGATGGCGCGATGTTCCAGATGCTCAGTCACGGTATTATTTCCGCCGCGCTCTTCTTGTGCGTCGGTGTGGTCTACGACCGCGAACATAGCCGCGAGATCGCGCATTATGGTGGTTTGGTAGAACGGATGCCTCGCTTCGCATTTGTCTTCATGATCTTCATGTTAGGTTCTGTGGGATTGCCCGGAACCGGCGGATTTGTGGGCGAATTTCTGATTTTGGTTGGAGCTTTTCAGGACAACACTTGGGTGGCGTCCTTGGCATCGACCGGCGTGATCCTGGGGGCCGCCTATATGCTGTACCTATATCGACGGGTCATCTTCGGCAAGCTGGACAAGGAACATCTCAAGCAGATTCTTGATCTTGAGCCGCGGGAAATCGCGATCTTTACGCCGCTTGTTATTCTGGTCTTCTGGATGGGGATTTGGCCCGATCCATTCCTGAGCGTGTTTGACGCGACCGTTTCGAACTTGCTGCAGAACTATCAGTCCGCGGTCGCTGTTGCCGGGCCGTTGAACTTGGCCGGTCGTTAGGTCAGGGAGAAAATATGAACATTTCTGCAGATCTCGCCGTCATCCAGCCCGAACTCTTCGTCGCCATTGCAGCGATGGGGATGTTGATGTTCGGAGCATTCCGCAAGGAAAACCCTGCGCGGATCGTATCTTGGATGGGCGTCGGCGTATTTGTCGTTGCGGGCGTTCTTGTCTTTGCCGGTCCTTCAGACACGTCACTCGCATTCGGCAGCCAGTTCATCGTCGATGATTTCGCAGTGTTTGCGAAGATATTGCTGATCGCTGGTGCGGCGTTATCCCTGATTCTGGCTGTGCCGTACAACCTGCGTGAGGGCATTGACCAGTTCGAGTTCCCGATCCTGATCGTCTTTGCCGTTCTGGGTATGATGATGATGGTCTCTGCTAATGATCTGATCTCGCTCTATCTTGGTATCGAATTGCAGAGCCTCGCGCTCTACGTGGTCGCCGCGATCCGGCGCGACACCCTGCGGTCGTCTGAAGCGGGTCTGAAATATTTTGTTCTCGGTGCGCTGAGCTCCGGCATCCTCCTCTACGGCATGTCTCTGGTTTACGGATTTGCGGGCTCCACGAATTTCGAAGTCCTCGCACAGGTGTTTGGTGCGGATGAGAGTGCGTCTATCGGCGTGATCGTCGGGATTGTGTTTATCGCGGCCGGTCTAGCCTTCAAGGTATCGGCGGTTCCTTTCCATATGTGGACACCCGATGTTTACGAGGGTGCGCCGACACCGGTTACAGCGTTCTTTGCGATTGCACCCAAAATTGCCGCTATGGCCCTTTTTGTGCGCGTGATGCTGGAGCCGTTTGGGGCTCTGGTTTTGGAATGGCAGCAGGTGATCTGGTTCATCTCGCTGGCATCGATGATGCTGGGTTCGTTTGCGGCCATTGTGCAGACCAATATCAAACGTCTGATGGCTTACAGTTCCATTGGCCATATGGGTTTTGTTCTGGTCGGTCTGGCAGCAGGGAATGAGCAGGGCGTCACTGGCATATTGCTTTATCTGACGATCTACCTGTTCATGAACATTGGTACATTTGGCTGTATCCTGGCGATGCGTCGTGGCGGTCAAATGGTCGAGGACATAAATTCCCTTGCCGGGTTGAGCAAAACCAACCCGATGATGGCGCTCGCGCTTGCGATCTTCATGTTCTCCATGGCGGGGATTCCGCCGCTCGGTGGCTTCTTTGCCAAGTTCTTTGTCTTCAAGGCCGCCATTGATGCTGAGCTCTATGTGCTCGCGGTGGCGGGCCTTCTGACCAGTGTGGTTGGTGCGTTCTATTACCTGCGTATCGTCAAGCTGATGTATTTTGACGAGTCCGCAGAGCCCTTCGATAAGTTTCTGGGGCGTGAGATTTCAGTGCTGGTGACCGTAACAGCGGTGATCACAGCCTTCTTCTTTATTGGCCTTGGCCCTGTTCTGACGGGTGCCCAAACAGCAGCGGCAGCTCTGTTCGCCGCATGATGCGATACCCCCAGGTGCCATCAGGGTGCCAACTGTTTGCCCATAAGAGCATTGGCAGTACGAGCGAAGAGGCCAAGCAGCTTGCCGAGGAAGGTGCTGCTGACCGCACAGTTATCTGGGCAGGTGAACAGACATCTGGTCGTGGACGCCACGGCCGGAAATGGGCGTCACCTCCGGGAAATCTTTACCATTCGATCATTTTTCGTCCGGATTGCCGGGTTGCCGAAGCCTCTCAGCTGGGTTTCGTCGTTGGTGTTGCGATGGCCAGCGCTATCCGCGCCTTGTCTGAGATTCCCGCTGTCCTGAAATGGCCGAATGATCTTCTCGTTGATGGAAAAAAGATTGCGGGCATCCTGCTCGACAGTTCTGACGACGGGGCGGGAGGTGTTGACTGGGTGATCGCCGGGATTGGTGTGAACGTTGATAACCATCCTGAAATGCTGCTCGATGCCACCAATCTGCGGGCCTGTGGGGCCGCGTTCTCGATCGAGGATTTGATCGAGGCATTCCTGCCGAAATTGTTTGAGCTTCTCGATGAATGGCGCCAGGACGGCTTTGCTACCATACGATATCAATGGAATGAACTGGCGCTAGCATTCGGTTCGACAATCACTGTAAAACTCCCTGATCGTACAGTCAGCGGGGCCTTTGAGGGTATTGATGCCTCGGGTAACCTGATCGTCCGCCATGACGGCAGTTTGATGTACGTTGCGGCAGGGGACGTTTTCCCGGTAAGCAACTCCGCAACCGGAGTATCGTAATGCTGCTTGCCGTCGATTGTGGAAATACCAACACCGTGTTCGCCGTCTTTGACGGGGACAAGCAGTGTGGTCAATGGCGTATCGCGACCCAGGCGCAGCGGACATCTGACGAATATGCCGTCTGGCTCACGCAGCTGATGTCGCTTAGGGGACTGGCTGTGAAAGATGTCAGTCAGGCCATTGTCACGACGGTTGTTCCGGGGACCAGGCGCAATCTGACAAATCTTCTCGAAGAGCATTTCGGCATCACGCCGCTGGTCGTGCGCGACGCAAATGTTAATATTGGAATCAAGGTTCTCATCGAACGGCCGGAGCAGGCGGGTGCTGATCGTCTGGTTGCCGCGGTCGGTGCGCATCTTCGCTATCCTGGCGATTTGATTGTGATCGATTTTGGAACAGCAACGACCTTTGACGTTATCGATGCGGACGGAAATTTCCGGGGCGGTGTTATTGCCCCGGGCATCAACCTGTCGGTCGAAGCGCTTTACACAGCAGGTGCCCTGCTGCCGCGGGTCAATATCGAGAAGCCGGAGAAAATCATCGGTGGCGCCACGGTGCCAGCTATGCAGTCCGGTATTTTCTGGGGTTATGTCTCGATGATCGAAGGCATGATCCCGCGCATCGCGAAAGAATATGACAAACCGGTCACGGTTGTCGCGACCGGCGGGCTGGCAGGCCTGTTCGCCGATGTAACAGATGTAATCGACGCCACTGAACCCGACCTCACCTTGATTGGTCTTCGGGAAATCGCCCGCCTTAACGGCATCGCCTGAAGATAAGGTCTCCAAACATGTCACTTGTTCCCGGTTCAGACGAAGTTCTGTTCGTACCCCTTGGTGGTACGGGCGAGATCGGTATGAACCTCAATGTCTATGGGCATGACGGTAAATGGCTGATAATCGATTGTGGTGTCACCTTTGGTGACCCGAGCCTGCCGGGCGTCGACGTGATGATGGCGGACCCAACCTTCATCGAGGAACGGCGCAAGGATCTGGTCGGTATTGTGATTACTCATGCCCATGAGGATCATGTCGGAGCCGTTGCGCATCTTTGGACACGGCTGCGTTGCCCGGTTTATGCGACGGCCTTCACAGCAAAAATTCTACGCCGCAAGCTGGATGAGGCAGGGATTGCCGGCAAGGTGAAGGTGCATGAAGTGCCGCTGTCGGGAAACATCCCGCTCGACCCCTTCGATCTGACACTGGTGAACATGACGCATTCAATCCCTGAACCCAGTGGCGTGATCATGCGCACCAGGGCGGGGACCATCTATCACACTGGTGATTGGAAACTTGATGACGGTCCCATGGTTGGGGGGTCACCTGATACAGATGCGCTGCGCGCCCTTGGTGAGGCTGGTGTATTGGCGATGATTGGTGATTCCACGAACGCTATGGTGGATGGGCACAGCGGCTCGGAAGCCGATGTGCGTGCCAGCCTGATGGACTTTGTTGGCACCATGAAGAACCGGGTCGTGTTTGCTTGCTTTGCGAGCAATGTTGCGCGGGTTCAAACATTGGCGGAAGTCGCCCAAGCTCATGGGCGTGTGGTTGGTCTTGTGGGGCGCTCATTGTGGACCATGACCGAAGCAGCGCGCGAAACTGGATATCTAAAAAATCTGCCGGCTTTTCTGCGTGAAGAAGAAGCTATGCAGTTGCCCCGGGACAACGTGTTGATGATCTGCACGGGTAGCCAGGGCGAACCACGGGCAGCCCTGCCACGGATCGCACGCGGCGATCATCCACATATTTCCTTCGAATCAGGGGACTCAGTTGTGTTCTCGTCGCGGATTATTCCCGGCAATGAACGTCCGATTGGTCAGATGCAGAGCATGCTCACATCACAGGGCATTAACGTGATCACTGAACGCGATCATTTCGTGCATGTTTCGGGACATCCGGCTAGTGATGAGCTGCGGCAGATGTATGAGTGGATCAAACCGAAGATCGCAGTACCGGTGCATGGTGAAGCCCCGCATCTGCGAGCCCATGCGGAAATCGCGCGCGAAAGTGGAGTTGCTCACACACCAATCATTTCCAATGGGGATGTGCTGCGCTTGAATATGGATGGTGCGGAGATTTGCGGTCAGGTACAAACTGACCGACTGGCAGTTGATGGCAAGGACCTGATCCGCATCACGGACCCGAACCTGCGAGAGCGTGCGCATATGCTCTGGAACGGGTCCGCAGTACTGACAATTGTGATGGATAAGAAGAACCATCTCGTGGCCGAGCCGCAGCTTTCGGCCGCGGGACTTCTTGGCGACACTGATGACGATTATGATTTGATGGATGATGTGCTCGATGACGTGGTTGACGCACTGTCCAAGATCAAAGGTAAGAAGCGTAACGATGATGATGCTATGATCGAGCAGTTACGCCGGGCAGTACGCAAGAGCTTTCGGCTGCGGCGCGGCAAAAGCCCGACGACCGATGTTCATCTCGTGCGACTGGAAGACTAAGGAGCAAACATCGGTGATTGGACGATTGAACCATGTGGCAATTGTTGTGCCCAATCTGGCAGCTGCAGTGGCTGTTTATTCAGAGACGCTTGGCGCAACTGTGACCGAGCCCCATGATCTACCATCCCACGGTGTGACCACTGTGTTTGTGGAGCTGTCCAACACAAAGATCGAACTGCTCCATCCCTTGGGTGCAGATTCACCAATCGCAGGATTTCTGGAGAATAACCCGTCTGGTGGAATGCATCACATTTGTTACGAAGTGGATGATATCTACGCAGCCCGCGATCAACTCAAGGCGCAGGGTGCTAGGGTGTTGGGGGATGGTGAGCCGAAACCGGGAGCTCATGATAAGCCGGTGCTATTCCTACACCCGAAGGATTTCGTTGGGACCCTAGTTGAGCTTGAGCAGGTATAATCGAGGATGAATCCTGTCACCGCCACCGTCGTCTTCATCATAATTTGGTGGATCACTCTGTTCATGGTTTTGCCGTGGGGCGTGAGCCGTACGGAAAATCCGGAAGCCGGTCATGATCGAGGTGCGCCAGCACGTCCAATGCTGGGCCGAAAAATTCTGATCACTACAGGAATCACGATCGTGTTGTTTGGTATTCTGTACGGTGTGATTGATGCTGAAATTCTGTCGCTACAGGGCCTCTCGGGGAAAATCCGGGTTTAAACCCCGAAGAATCCGATGACAGCAGCGAGAAGTACAACGAGCCAAGATGGCGCCCGCCACATGGCTAACAGCACGGCGGCGATTACCACGGTTGCAAAGTCCGACGCGTCCCGCACGCTCGATGTCCAGACAGGCGTGTAGAGCACGGCGAGTAGCAGTCCCACGACCGCGGCATTGACCCCGCTCAGGGCCGAACGAATGCATTCACGTGATCGTAGAGCGTCCCAATAGGGCAAGGTGGCACCGAGCAGCAAGAAAGAGGGCAGGAAGACGGCCCCAATCGCTAGTAACCCGCCGACCCAGCCACCCAGATAGCCGTTTCCGGGATTGATAACGTTTCCCAGATAGCCGGTCAGGGCGAACATCGGGCCAGGAATCGCCTGTGCCGCGCCATATCCGGCCAAAAATGTGTCTGTGCTGGTCCAGCCCGTAGGGACAAGTTCGGCCTCCAGCAACGGGAGAACCACATGGCCACCACCAAAGACCAGTGAGCCGACCCGGTAGAAACTTGCGACGGCGTCTAGATTGCCTGATTTGATAGTCTCCGCAAGGACCGGGAGCCCAAACAGCAACAGCAGGAAGACAAACAGCAGACCAATGCCCATGGCGCGGCCTAAGGGTTGGGCTGGTGGCACATCAATATTTGCAGGGTCTTCCTTAATCAGCAGGGCTCCGGCGCATGCTGCGACTGCAATGACGAGTATTTGCAGCCATGCGGAGCCCGCAAAAAGAATGGCTACGCAGGCGAGTGCCGCAAAGGTCGCTTTGGTGGGGCTACCGCATGCGCTCCGTGCCATACCCCACAGGGCATTGGCCACTACAGCTACAGCCGCGAGTTTGAGGCCGTGGATCACGCCTTGTCCTGACGGCGTTTCGGCGAAGGAAAGCCCAAAGCCAAGCCCTATCATGATGATTGCAGCGGGTGTGGTGAATCCGAGCCATGCTGCAAATCCACCCAGCCAGCCGCGCTGGATCATTCCGATGGCAATCCCGGTCTGACTAGAGGCCGGGCCGGGCAAGAACTGGCAAAGGGAGACGAGGTCAGCGAAACCGCGTTCGTTGATCCAGCGCCGGCGATCCACGAATTCGGTACGGAAATAGCCGAAATGCGCGACGGGTCCACCAAAGGCCGTCGCGCCAAGGACGAGGAAGGTTAGAAATATTTTTACAACGCTAGGGGGCGCGTCGGTTTGTATATCGCTGGAAATGGTTATGCTCTCCGGGATGTAATTTCCATCGACTATAAGGGGCTAAAACGGTGTCGGGATACTGTGATGTTTCTCCGGGTCATGAATGGCATGGCCCATACCACGATAACGAATACGGATTTCCGGTTCGCGACGAATCCAAACTGTTCGAGCACTTGATTCTGGAAATTAATCAGGCTGGCCTGAGCTGGCTGACGATACTGAAGAAGCGTGAAGGCTTTGCGAGGGCCTATGACGGCTTCGATGTGGATATTGTCGCCGATTACGGGCCGAAGAATCGGGTGCGTTTGCTTAATGATTCCCGGATCATCCGCAACAAGCTAAAGGTCAATGCAGCGATTTCCAACGCGACGCGTATCCGTCACATGCGAGAAACCCACGGTGGTTTCGCCAATTGGCTGGATGCCCATCATCCGCTGTCCAAGGAAGACTGGGTCAGGCTGTTCAAGAAGACGTTTTGGTTTTCTGGTGGAGATATTACAAGCTCGTTTCTGATGGGGTCCGGATATCTGCCCGGTGCACATAGAGAAAGCTGCCCGATCTTTGAAAAAATTCGGCCCCACAATCCGCCCTGGTTAGCCAAGGCCTGAGCTAAATAGAGGCTGAAATGAAAACGGGCTGGGGTTTCCCCTAGCCCGTTTCACATTCTTTTGGTTTCTAGGTCAGCCGATGAGGTTGAACCCTTACAAAAAGCCGAAGCCTGATGCGAGTATGTAAACTGCAGGGCTGGCTTCGCTGAAGCGTCCCGACAAGATCTTGGGCGCCGCGCAGGTGATGAAACCGAACGCGATGCCGTGCGCAATCGAGAAAGTGAGCGGCGTGACCACTGCGGCCTCGATAGATCGGAATGTGCCGTTTCAGATCGTGGTGCCAGACGTTAATCTTGATCCCTATTGCAATTGATCTAGCGACAAGCCTTGGTATCTCCTCACCGTTTCTCCCGGGTGCCTAGCGGCGGGCTAGGCTAGGGTGTCCTCGCATGGCCGTGTCTCGTTCAATGGGAAACTGATGGCTAATAACACACAGCATGAACTGGAGAAGAGCTGCCAGAAGATGACCTGTGGCTAAATTTTTGTACCTAGTTTCCTAACCGAAAAGTTGACGTACACTGCTCGCTACGCAAGGAAGTGGGGCTTGGCCCGGAGTTCCTTTAACAGGCAGGATGAGCTTAAATAAAGTTGAACCTATGCTGCCTATAATAGTCGACAAATGCCATGGACAGGCGCGGCCCGTTTTCCTTACTCTCCGCCGCGCCACGCTTGACCGGAGATAAATACATGCGGCGCAGCCAGTTATTCCTGCCGACTCTCAAAGAGACACCGTCCGAGGCAAAGATCGTATCCCATCGCCTGATGTTGCGTGCCGGTCTAGTGCGGCAGTCGTCTGCCGGGATTTATACTTGGTTGCCTGCGGGTTATCGTGTGCTTCGTAAGATCGAGGAGATCGTGCGCGAGGAACAGGACCGGGCCGGGGCGCAGGAAGTTCTGATGCCCACGATCCAGTCTGCGGAAGTCTGGCAAAAATCCGGTCGTTACGATGACTATGGCAAAGAAATGCTTCGCATTGAAGACCGGCACGGCCGAGAGATGCTGTTTGGTCCGACTGCGGAAGAGGTCATCACCGATATCGTGGCCAACGAGATCAACAGCTACCGTGATCTGCCGAAGAATCTATACAATATCCAGTGGAAGTTCCGCGATGAGGTGCGTCCAAGATTTGGCGTGATGCGCGGGCGGGAATTCCTGATGAAGGACAATTACTCCTTTGATATTGATTATGAAAGCGCCCGGCATTCCTACAATAAGATGTTCGTCGCCTATCTACGCACCTATGCTCGGATGGGCCTGACAGCAATTCCGATGGCGGCTGACACGGGACCGATCGGTGGTGATCTCAGCCACGAATTCATCGTTCTGGCTGAGACCGGAGAGAGCGCGGTCTTCTGTGATAGGGCACTGCTGGAAATGCCTGCACCGGGTCACGAAGTCGATTATGATAGTGATCTCGGTGGCACTGTGGAAATTTGGTCAAATCACTATGCGGCGACAGATGAGAAACATGACCCGGACAACTGCCCAATTGCAGGTGACCAGCTGGTGAAGGCACGGGGGATCGAGGTCGGGCATATCTTCTATTTCGGTACCAAGTATTCCGAACCGCTCGGCGCCATCGTACAGGGACCGGATGGACAGCAGATTACGCTGGAAATGGGCAGCTACGGCATTGGTGTTTCGCGCCTCGTAGGGGCGATTATCGAAGCGTCCCATGATGACGCCGGTATTATCTGGCCGGAATCCGTTGCCCCATGGTTGGTCGGGCTCATCAACCTGAAGGTCGGTGATAGCGATTGCGACGCGGCAAGTGAGAAGATTTACGCCGACCTGCGTGCTGCGGGCATCGAAGCGATCTATGACGACCGTGACGAACGCGCAGGTGCCAAATTTGCAGATATGGACCTAGTGGGTATCCCCTGGCAAATTACCATCGGTCCGCGCGGAATCAAGGACGGCAAGGTCGAGGTCAAGCGCCGGGGTGAAGACGAGAAATCTGAAATTGCAATCGAAGTGCTGGGTGATTGGATTTCCGAACGGGCGGCGTCATAGCGTGATCAGAATGCTGCGTCATGCTTTGTGCATCTTCCGCCCTGACAGAATTTTCTCCTGATGTTCTCTGCGGTAGAATGGATGATCGCGTGGCGTTATATGCGGGCCCGTCGCGCTGAAGGTTTCATATCTGTAATTGCTGGGTTCTCACTTTTGGGGATAGGCCTCGGCGTGGCTACCTTGATTATAGTGCTTTCGGTGATGAACGGCTTTCGGATCGAGCTTCTGGACCGAATTCTGGGCCTGAATGGCCATATTGCCGTGGTTAGCTCAGTTGGTGCTGTTTCAAACTACAATCCGCTGGCCGACCGGGTGCGGGTTGTGGACGGTGTCCTATCTGTCACGCCTCTGGTTGAGGGTCAGGTCCTGGCCACGAGTGGCGGGCGATCTGCGGGTGCGCTGGTGCGTGGGCTGAAACCTGAAGACCTTGGGAGCCGACTGTCTATCGAGAGAAATATCCGCTCGGGGAGTTTGGATAATTTCAACGGCACTGATGCCATTGCGCTGGGATCGAGGTTAGCTCGTACGCTTGGTGTAATCACAGGCGACAAGGTTACGCTCGTCTCGCCGCGAGGGACTGTGACGGCGTTTGGCACGGTGCCGCGCATGCAGGCCTATCGCGTGGTTGCGACCTTTGAGGTCGGCATGTTCGAGTTCGATAGCAGCTTCATTTTCATGCCGCTCGCAGCTGCTCAAAAGTATTTCCGGCTCGGCGACACGGTCAATCAGCTTGAAGTTTTTTTGGTGAATCCGGACAATCTATCGCGTCAGCGACTTGCGATTGGTGCGGTAATTGATGCCGAACATCGATTGTTTGATTGGCAACAGGCCAATCGAAGTTTCTTCAATGCGTTGCAGGTTGAGCGCAACGTGATGTTTCTGATTTTGACACTGATTATTCTGGTAGCCGCCTTCAATATCATTTCCAGCCTGATCATGCTGGTGAAGGATAAGGGTTCTGCCATCGCGATCTTACGTACTGTGGGCGCTTCGCGGGGTACTATCATGCGGGTGTTCTTTATCGTAGGAACAAGTATCGGCGTGGTGGGAACTTTGTCGGGTACCATTCTGGGCTTGTTGTTCGCGCGGAACATTGAATCCCTGCGCCGGGTACTGGAATCCCTGACGGGGACAGACCTGTTCGCCGCAGAAATCTACTTCCTGAGCCAGCTTCCTGCTGAGGTTGATTCCGGTGAGGTTGTGACGGTTGTCTCTATGGCGCTGTGTCTGTCGGTCCTGGCGACGCTTTACCCTAGCTGGCGAGCTTCTCGCCTCGATCCAGTAGAGGCGCTTCGTAATGAGTGATCTCGCGCTGGAACTCAAAGGGGTTACACGTACCTTCGAACAGGGCGGGCGTAAATTGTCCGTCCTTCGTGAAGCCGAAATGTATCTTGCACGAGGTGAGATTGTTGCACTTGTTGGGCCGTCGGGGGCCGGTAAGTCGACTTTGCTGCATATTGCCGGGCTGTTGGAGCGACCCGATGCCGGAGACGTGGTCGTCACCGGAGAAAGCTGCGCAAATCTGCCAGAAGCAGACCGCACAAGGCTTCGGCGCAGTTCACTGGGCTTTGTTTATCAGTTTCATCATCTGCTACCGGAATTTTCGGCACTGGAAAATGTGATGTTGCCGCAAATGATTGCAGGTGTCGCCAAGTCCACTGCGCGAGGTCGTGCGGGGGAGTTGCTTGAAATGGTGGGTCTAAGTGACCGGGCGACCCATCGGCCGGGCCAGTTGAGCGGTGGCGAGCAGCAACGTATTGCGATCGCCCGGAGTGTTGCCAATGCACCTGCGGTTTTACTGGCCGATGAACCTACCGGAAACCTCGATCCGGGGACGGCTGGCGCGGTGTTTGAGCAACTGCTAAAGCTGGTGCGTGGTGCGGGTCTTGGGGCTCTTGTGGCGACCCATAATCTCGACCTTGCCTCAAAAATGGACCGAACGCTGCAATTGCTTGACGGTAAGGTCGAAACGGTCTGAGTTGTCCCCGCTTTTCGAGCTGTTCAGCGGGGAAAGAGCCGGAGAATCGGTTTAGTCTGACATCATGCCACACGCTGATTTCGTCCACCTTCGCGTTCATTCCGCTTATTCTCTCGCTGAGAGTGCGCTGCGCATTCCGCAACTGGTGCAATTGTGTCAAGACAAAAAGATGCCAGCGGTGGGCATCACTGACACTGGAAATTTATTCGGAGCGTTGGAGTTCTCTCTCGCGGCAGCGAAAGGCGGAATTCAGCCTATTGTGGGCTGTCAAATTGCACTGGCGGTCGACGAAAACCCAGATTCTGCTCGTAAAGGCGGCAATGTCGCGAGCCATTATCACGACGGTGATCAGCTCGTCCTGCTGGTGCAGTCGGAAGTTGGTTACAAGAACCTTCTGAACATCGTCAGCAGATCCTTCATCGATATGGCAGACGATGGCACAGCGGTGGTGTTGCTCGAAAATTTGGATGGCGTGACGGATGGGCTGATCGCGCTGTCAGGCGGGATCGCGGGACTTCCGGGGCGGCTGCTGTTAGAAGGACAGGCGGAGGCGGCTGAAGAGGCCATGCTCAAACTTTCCGGCCTCTTTCCCGGGCGTTTATACGTCGAAATCCAGCGACACAACGTCGACAAAGAGGACAGGCTGGAAACAGCGTTTCTGGACCTCGCGTTTAAACATGACCTGCCGCTGGTTGCGACCAACGAAGCGATGTTTGCCGATGAGGGCATGTACGAGGCCCATGACGCGCTGTTGTGTATCTCGCAAAGCGCTTATGTCTCGCAGACGGAACGTCGGCGGGTAACGCCGGAACATCGTTTTAAATCCGCAGCTGAGATGCGGGCGCTGTTTGCTGATCTACCCGAAGCTATCGACAACACGCTAGTGATTGCCCAGCGCTGTTCCTTTATGCCGACAGAGGCTCCACCAATGTTGCCGCCGTTCCCGACAGTCAATGGAGGTAGCGAAGAAGACGCGCTGCGCACGGAGTCGGAAGCTGGACTAGAAGTGCGCCTGGAAGCCCATGTCTATACCGATAATATGGATGTAGCCGAACGGGAAGAGATCGCGCTTCCGTATAGAGATAGGTTGAGGTATGAGCTAGAAACCATTGTGAATATGGGGTTTTCTGGTTATTTTTTGATTGTTTCTGATTTTATCAAGTGGTCCAAGTCCAACAACATCGCAGTGGGACCAGGGCGTGGCTCGGGTGCCGGGTCTTTGGTCGCGTGGGTGTTAACCATTACTGATCTCGACCCCCTTCGGTTTGGGCTGTTCTTTGAGCGTTTCCTGAACCCGGAACGAGTGTCGATGCCTGATTTTGATATCGATTTTTGTCAGGATCGGCGCGACGAAGTCATTCACTACGTTCAGCAGAAATACGGCAATGACCGGGTCGCGCAGATTATTACGTTCGGCAAGCTTCAGGCCCGTGCTGTAGTGCGCGATGTGGGGCGTGTTCTCGAGATGCCTTACGGCCAGGTTGACCGTATTGCGAAGCTGGTTCCCAACAATCCTGCCAATCCGACAACCCTGCAGCAGGCAATCGACGGCGAAGCCCCGCTTCAGGCAATGCGCGACGAAGATGAAGCAGTGGCGCATTTACTCGATCTCGCCTTGAAACTGGAAGGGTTGTTCCGCAACTCCTCGACCCATGCCGCGGGTGTGGTGATCGGTGACCGTGCCTTGTCAGAAATCATTCCGCTTTACCGCGACCCGCGTGCGTCCACGCTCGCGACCCAGTTCAGCATGAAATATGTGGAAGCTGCCGGCCTGGTGAAGTTCGACTTTCTAGGTCTCAAGACGCTTGATGTGCTCCAGAAAGCGGTCGAATTGCTCGAAGATCGGGATGTGAAAGTTGATCTGGCGACATTGCCGCTGGATGACGAAAAAACCTTTGAAATGCTGGCCCGAGGCGACACGACAGGCGTGTTCCAGTGTGAATCCTCAGGGGTTCGCGATGTTCTCAAGAAACTGCGGCCTGACCGGTTTGAAGACATTATCGCCGTTGTTGCGCTGTATCGTCCGGGCCCGATGGACAACATCCCAAGCTACATCGCGCGTAAGCACGGCCGGGAGGAGGTCGACTACCTGCACAAAGACCTTGAGCAGTGTCTCGGCGAGACTTACGGCATTCCGATCTATCAAGAACAGGTCATGCAAATGGCCCAGCAACTGGCTGGTTACACGCTTGGTAATGCTGATTTGCTGCGCCGTGCCATGGGGAAGAAGATCAAGGCGGAAATGGATGCTCAGGAGGAGTTGTTCGTCGCCGGTGCTAAGGATCGCGATGTGCCTGAAGACATCTCGCGACGCATTTTCGCAACCATCGCTAAATTTGCCGGTTACGGCTTCAACAAGGCCCATGCTGCGGCCTATGCGCTGATTGCCTACCAGACGGCCTGGTTGAAGGCGAACCATCCTGTTGAGTTCTTCGCGGCCTCGATGACGCTCGATATGGGCAACACCGACAAGCTGGCGATCTACAAGCAGGAGCTAGAACGGCAGAACATTATGCTTCTGCCGCCGGATATGAACGAATCCGAGGTTGAGTTCGGTGTTGCAAGCCTCAACCTCCCGGCTACTGAGCCGGTTGAAGAGGGCGAGCACGAGGTCATCCCGCCGATCGGCGGCATCCGCTACGCGCTGGCGGCAATTAAGGGCGTGGGTCGGGCTGCAATGGCAGAGCTTGTGATCGAACGCGAAACCAATGGTCCGTTCGAAGATGTCTTTGAGGTTGCTAGTCGGCTGAATGCCCATGTGATGAACCGTCGTCAGCTCGAACATCTCATCGAGTCTGGGGGATTCGACGCACTCGACGTCAATCGGGCGCGGGTGTTTGACGGCATTGATCAGATATTGGGCCATGCCCAGGCTACTCAGCGCGAGCGGGAAAGCGGCCAGTTCAATCTGCTTGGCGATATGAGCGGAGATTCGTCGATCAAGCCGCAGCTGCCGGATCGTATGGATTGGTTGCAGTCCGAGCGTTTGCAACGTGAACTGAACGCGGTCGGGTTCTACATGTCGGCGCATCCGCTCGATGAATATGGTAAGTTGCTGCAGAAACTGGGCGTTGTTGCCAGCAATGAAATTGAGGATACCGTCAGCGCTCAGGGTGGCGCTGCGGCGCTAGCGCTTGCTGGGTCGGTCATTTCTGTTCAGCAACGCACCTCTCAGCGAGGCAGTAAATATGCGTTTGTGCAGCTCTCCGATGCGAAGGGCATATTCGAAGTGATGATGTTCTCTGAAGTTCTGGATGCCTCGCGTGAAGTTCTGAATAGCGGGAAGCCGGTGTTGATTCAGACCGGTGCACGCATCGAACAAGGGCAATTGCGCCTGTCAGGTCAGAGCGTCCGTCCGCTGGAGGTGGCTGCAGCCAGCGCGCCGGTCGCGATCCGCATCTGGCTCGAGGATGCGGAGCCTCTTCCATCTCTCAAGGCATTGATTGAACGTGAGGCGACACCGAAAGAAAACGACAACGTCAATGGTCGCATCAGCCTTGTGATTCCCGATGAAAGCCGTGAGGTCATTGTACGACTGAGCGGCAGATATCGCTGTACACCGCAAATTCGCGCGGCAATGTTAGCCATTCCGGGAATTGCCGAAGTTCGCGAATTGTAGGTTCTCGCACTGACTTTCGTGTAAGCTCACGCCGACGTATTTGGGGGACAGAACGTAATGTCGACGAAACTAGCCGAGAAAACCGCGTCCGAAGCAGCCGACCGTGAGGTCGGGACTTTTACCACGCTGATGGACAATGATCGCACGAGGATTACCCATTGGTTGCTCAAGCCAGAGCAGCAGACCGGTTGGCATTTGCATGATTTTGACTATGTGACCATTCAGCAGTCAGAAGGCACGCTCTTTCTGGAGCACGCCGATGGCACGGAACGTACCATTGAGTATGTGCCCGGAACAGCCGCAACTATCAGCGCGCCAGTTGAGCACAACGCGATGAATATCGGGGATGTTGATATTGTCGTGACGGAAATCGAATACAAAACCTGAAAGTGAGGCGACTGTGTCACGTAAGCTGGATGAGAAGACCGAATATGAAACCCCGAAAGACAAGATCGGGCATTACGACGTACTCATCGACAATGATATCACGCGGATCACCTTTCATCGCATAGAATCGGGCGAAAATTCCGGCTGGCACCGTCACGAGCACAACTATGTTGGTTATCATTTCCAGTCGAGTGAGGTCAAAATAGATCGTACCGACGGCAAGGAGGGAACAATGTTCTCGCAAGCGGGCGTTGCCACATTCTACGATGTCGGCGATGGCTTTGAGCACAATGTGACCGTGAAATCTGGCAGTGCACTTATGGCTTTGGAGATCGAGTACAAGAAACCCTGACCTGCGGCGAGAAAGCCCTTGTCTTTCATGTGACTGGCGGGTATCACCGCGTCCGTTATCGCATGTGCGAAACATAAATCCACACGTAGACGTACGGCAAGCGGACAGTCATAACCGCGCGTCGATCCGGTGCCCTAAAGGGGCGGCAGTCTGCGGAGGTTCAACCGGAAAAGGAGAGACCATGGCGGTCCCAACATTCACAATGCGCCAGCTGCTCGAAGCTGGTGTTCACTTTGGTCATAATACGCGTCGCTGGAACCCCAAGATGGGTCAGTTCATCTTTGGCGTTCGCAATGGCATTCATATCATCGATCTGCAGCAGACGGTTCCGATGCTCTACACCGCGCTCAATGCGGCTCGTAGCGTTGCATCCGAGGGCGGGCGTGTGCTGTTTGTTGGCACCAAGCGTGCGGCAAGCGACATTGTTGCTGAATCTGCCCGCAAGTGTGGCCAGTACTATGTCAATCAGCGTTGGCTCGGCGGCATGTTGACTAACTGGAAGACGATTTCCCAGTCGATCAAAACGCTTAAAGAGCTCGATGAAAAGCTCAGCGGTGAAGCTCTTGAGGGTTTGACCAAGAAAGAGACCCTGCAGCTTACCCGTCAGCGCGACAAGCTGGAAATGGCGCTTGGTGGCATTAAGGAAATGGGCGGTCGTCCGGATCTGGTCGTGATCATCGACACCAATAAGGAAGACATCGCGATTAAGGAAGCTAAGAAGCTTGGTATTCCTGTAGTTGGTGTCGTCGACTCCAATTCGAACCCATCTGACATCGATATGCCAATCCCGGGCAACGATGATGCAATGCGAGCAATCCAGCTCTACTGCGACCTCTTTGCGGGCGCGGTTATTGATGGGTTGCAGCAGGACATGGTTGCTGCCGGTGTTGATGTCGGTGCGGCGGAAGCTCCGCCGGAAGAGGCCCTTGATCAGGCTGCGCCAGAAGCAGCTGTTGAAGCCGCTGCTGCGGAGCCGGCACTAGAAACAACTCCGGCACCTGAAACAGAAGTTGCTGCACCTGTTGCCGCTGCTGCTCCTGATGTCGCCGCATCATAACGTCTTTTATATAGAATAGTTTAAAACCGATTACAAAAGTGGAGTATCAGCATGGCTGAGGTCACCGCGGCTGCCGTTAAGGAGCTTCGTGAGAAATCCGGTGCGGGCATGATGGATTGCAAAACCGCGCTTAAGGAAAACGATGGCGACATGGAGATAGCTATCGATTGGCTCCGTAAAAAGGGCCTTTCAGCTGCAGCCAAGAAGGCTGGCCGCGCTGCGGCAGAAGGCCTTGTTGGTATGGTCATCGAAGGCAATACCGGCGCGCTCGTCGAAGTGAATGCAGAAACCGACTTTGTGGGACGCAATGAAATGTTCCAGGAATTCGTGAGCAAGACGGCTGCGATCGCAATCGCGAACGGTGAGAGTGTCGACACGCTGAAGGCGGCAGACTTTGAAGCAGGCACGTCGGTAGAACAGGCCGTTGTCAATCTGGTCGCCAAGATTGGTGAAAACCTTGGTCTGCGTCGCTCGGTCCGCCTTTCGGTATCGAACGGCTCAGTTGCGGGTTATGTTCACGGTCAGGTTGCACCGGGCATGGGCAAGATCGGTGTGATGGTTGCGCTCGAGTCAGACGGCGATAAGGCCACACTGGATGATCTGGGCCGCAAGCTTGCTATGCATGTGGCCTCATCTCAGCCGCAGTTTCTGGATATTGATTCAGTCGATGCCAGCAAGCTGGAACGTGAGCGCGATATTCTTTCTGAACAGGCCCGTGCTTCCGGCAAGCCGGAAGAGATTATCGCTAAGATGGTTGAGGGTCGGATTCGTAAGTACTATGAAGAAGTGGTGCTACTTGAACAGGTCTTCATCATGGACACCAACTCCAGAGTTGGAAAGTTCGTCGAAGCGGCTGCAAAAGAGATAGGAAGCCAGATCAAAATTGTTGGTTTCGAACGGTTTACGGTTGGTGAAGGTGTCGAGCGCAAGGAAGACGATTTTGCCGATGAGGTTGCGAAACTCGCAGGCTGATTTGCAATTCGACCGCGGGAGGCGGTCAGCAGATGACAGGTGACGGAAGTTACAAGCGCGTCCTGCTGAAGATTTCAGGCGAAGTCCTTATGGGGGACGGTGAATTCGGCTTGAATCCGGAAACCGTCGACCGCATTGCTAACGATATTTCTCAGGTACACGAGAGCGGTGTTGAGCTTTGCCTCGTTGTTGGCGGTGGTAATATCTTTAGGGGTGTGTCTGTTGCCGCCCAAGGGATGGAGCGTGCCAGTGCCGATTATATGGGCATGCTGGCGACCGTGATGAACGCCTTGGCATTGCAAAGTGCTCTAGAGGGGCATGACGTTCCGACGCGAGTGTTGTCAGCAATCCCTATGTCAACGGTTTGCGAGCCTTATATCCGGCGCCGCGCGATGCGGCATATGGAAAAGGGGCGCGTCGTAATTTTTGCTGCAGGCACGGGTAATCCATACTTCACCACGGATACTGCGGCTGCGTTACGTGCCTCTGAAATGGACTGTGATTGTCTGATGAAGGGGACGAAGGTTGACGGCGTTTACACCGCAGATCCCGAAAAGGACCCCTTGGCGGAGCGCTTTAAATCCCTGACTCATTTTGATGTAATCCAGCGGGACCTGAAGGTTATGGACGCTGCGGCTATCACATTGTGTCGAGAAAATGATATTCCGATAATGGTGTTTTCAATTCAGAAGGCCGGTGAAGTACTGCGCGTTCTAAATGGAGAAGGCCGGTTCACGATTGTTAGAGGAGAAGGCTAGTGTCTGCCGATGAAAGCGATCTCACACGCCGCATGGATGGCGCGGTCGACGCGCTAAAGCGGGAATTCGCAGGACTGCGCACAGGGCGTGCGTCGACAAGCCTGCTCGAAAATATCCAGGTGGTTGCCTATGGGGCAGCCATGCCGCTTAATCAGGTCGCGTCTGTGAGTGTGCCCGAGCCACGCCTGCTGACAGTGCAAGTCTGGGACAACGGGAACATCAAGGCGACTGAAAAGGCGATAATGGATGCAGAACTCGGCCTGAATCCGCAGACTGAAGGTAATCTGATCCGTGTGCCTATCCCTGAACTGAGCGAAGAACGCCGCGAGGAAATGGCCAAAGTGGCGGCAAAATACGCCGAACAAGGTCGGATCGCGGTGCGTAATGTCCGACGCGATGGCATGGACACACTGAAGAAGATGGAAAAAGACAACGATATATCCCAAGACGAGCAGCGTGACCGTGGTGATGATATACAGAAACTGACCGACGCCCATATCAAGCTCGTCGATGAACTGCTCGAGTCCAAAGAGCAGGAGATCATGCAGGTCTAAGTGTGATGACCCGCGGTTCCGACGACCCTAATCTGGTTCCCGCGCATGTCGCCATCATTATGGACGGCAATGGCCGCTGGGCGCGTGCCCGCGGACTTCCCCGGACAGTAGGGCATAAGAAAGGCGCACAAGCAGTCCAACGGACCCTTGAAGCGGCAAATGACCTTGGTGTGCGCTATCTGACCCTGTTTGGTTTCAGTTCCGAAAACTGGAACCGTCCCGAAAGGGAAGTGTTCGACCTCATGGGGCTTTTGCGACATTATCTGCAGTCGGAAACGGCCGATTTGCATAGTAAGAATATTCGCATTCGAGTCATCGGAGACCGAACCCGTTTTTCGAAGGATATTGTTGGCCTGATAGAGGCCTCTGAAGAGATGACGGCCGGGAATGACGGCCTGAATTTGACAGCCGCACTTAGCTATGGCGGTCGTCAGGATATTGCGACGGCGGCCCGCACGATCGCTACCAAGGCTGCTGCGGGAGAGCTTGATCCGTCGACGGTTGATGAAACCTTACTGGGTCAGCACCTGTGGACCCATGACTTGCCTGATCCGGATTTGATGATCCGCACGAGCAATGAACAGCGGATCAGTAATTTTCTGCTGTGGCAGTGCGCCTACACCGAGTTGGTGTTCACGAAACTGCTGTGGCCGGATTTTGGGCGCGATGGTCTTGAGCAGGCCATCGCTGAATACAATCGCCGCGATCGCAGGTTCGGCGCAATCGCCGGTTAGAACCTTGAGCCAAACACAACATTCCCATCATCCTACTTCAGAGTCGGAAGCTGCCAATATAATCAAGCGAGTCCTCTCGGCGTTGGTGCTGGGACCTCTCGTTCTCGTATGTGTCTGGAAAGGCGAAATTTGGTTTGCCATCCTGATTGCGATTGTTTTCGTTGCCGGAGGCGGGGAGTGGCGCAAGCTGGCCAAACTGGAATCACTGAGGGTGGGAACGCTCCTGATTCTGGGGCCGTTGTTTATTCTGGTTGCTATATTTGTAGCGGGTACAACAGTGGGGCTTTTGGGTCTGGGCCTTGCGTTGCTCATGGCTATCGGCTCGATTGGTTCAACTTGGGCTGAACGACGATGGGCCGCAGTTGCACTGCTGCATTTGGGGTGTGCCACGCTTGCGCTCTTTGTTTTGCGTCAAGCACCCGACATGGGTCGTGATCTGGTCTTTATGCTGTTTGGCTCGGTCTGGCTGTCTGATATAGGAGGCTATGTCGCTGGCAGGCTTATTGGCGGACCGAAGCTGGCGCCACGTGTGAGCCCCGGTAAGACTTGGTCCGGGTTTGTTGGTGCGATCACCTTTACAGTAGGTGGCGCGTTTGTATTTCTTGCCGTGACCAAGACGAGCAATTTTGAATTGCTGCTTCTTGCAGCGGTTCTTTCCTTGGCAACGCAAGCGGGTGATCTATTCGAATCTTGGGTCAAGCGGCGGTTCGACGTTAAGGATTCTGGGAACTTGATACCTGGCCATGGGGGGGTCCTTGATCGGGTCGATGGTCTACTTTTCGCAGCGCCAGTTTTCGCTTTGTTTATTTTGACTTCTGAATGGCGCCTATCTTTATGGCAGTGAGCAAAATTACAGAAGTCCAAGCGGGTTCGACGGGGCGCCGTCGGATTACGATCCTTGGCGCAACCGGTTCGATTGGCACCAGTACAGCTGATCTGGTTGCGCGCAATCCTGACACTTTCGATGTTGCAGTTCTGACAGCCAACCGCAATGTCGCTGATCTGGCTGCCTTGGCGCGTGATTTGCGGCCGGACATTGCTATTGTTGCCGATGATGCTTCCTACAACGACCTCAAAGACGCGCTCGCAGATACGGGTATAGAAGTTGCTGCGGGTTCGGACGCGCTGGTTGCGGCCGCGCGTGAGCCTGTGGACATGACCGTGGCTGGTATTGTTGGGGCTGCGGGTCTCGACGCGACGCTTGCCGCAATTCAACAAGGCTCCGTTGTGGCCCTCGCGAATAAGGAATGCCTAGTTTGTGCGGGCGATCTCGTGCTCGAGGAATGCGCTCAATCGGGTGCAACGCTGCTGCCGCTTGATAGCGAGCACAATGCAATTTTTCAGGTCTTCGAGACCGAAAATGCCGATGATGTTGAAAAACTCATACTCACGGCTTCTGGCGGTCCTTTCCGGACATGGACGCAGGAGCAGATGGCGGGGGCGACACCGGATCAGGCTGTGGCCCATCCAAATTGGGATATGGGCCGCAAGATATCGGTCGATTCTGCGACGATGATGAACAAGGGCCTTGAGTTGATCGAGGCAGCTTACCTTTTTCCTGTGGATTCCCAAGACATTGACGTTCTGGTTCACCCTCAATCGGTGGTCCATTCTATGGTCGCCTATACGGATGGCTCCATACTCGCACAGCTGGGGCCGCCAGATATGCGGGTGCCGATCGCCCATGCTCTGGCTTGGCCTGCGCGGATGAAAACACCGGTCGAACGACTTGATTTAGCTGCGATTGGGTCGCTTAATTTTGAATTGCCAGACAATGAAAGGTTCCCGGCTATCGCACTGGCGCGCCATGCGCTCGAACTTGGCAACGGGAGTACGGCTGTTCTGAATGCAGCAAACGAGATTGCGGTTCAGAGTTTCCTAGACAATTTGATTGGTTTTCTCGATATCGCAAAATTGGTTGAAAAGGCACTGGATCAGGTGGTTGCACGACCGGTGCAGACCCTGAATGACTTCCGCGACCTAGACACAGAAACGCGAGCCGTGACCGAATCGCTTGTAAAGTTGGTCTCTTAACGCCAATTCAAGTATTCGAAGACAGGGTGATCGCCGCATTCGGCAAAGGAGAGTATCCATATGGGCGGAATTATCGAAACGATATTCTGGTTCTTAGTCGTGCTGACGCCGCTAGTGTTCGTGCATGAGTTTGGTCACTACTGGTTTGCGCGACGTAACGGGGTGAGAGTTGAAGTCTTTTCGGTTGGCTTCGGGCGTGAGCTCTTTGGCTATACGGACAAGGCAGGCACGCGCTGGCAGTTCAGTCTGATACCCTTTGGCGGCTACGTAAAAATGTTCGGCCAGAGCGATCTTGGTCCCGATGAAGATGGCGCTGAGCTTACCGAAGAAGAGCGTGAAGTTGCGTTCCACTCCAAGAGTCTCTCCCAGAAAGCTGCGATTGTCGCGGCAGGGCCAATCGCCAACCTTATTTTCGCTATTGGTATCTTCACCATTCTATTTGCCACGGCAGGGCAGCCGTTCACGCCGGCCATTGTGTCAGAGGTAGTAGTTGGTTCCGCTGCCGAAACGGCAGGGGTTCAGCCCGGGGATACATTTACGAAAGTTGCCGGTCGCTCGATTGCGCGGTTTGAGGAAGTTCAGCAACTGATCCGTCTGCATCCGGGCATCCCGGTTGGGATTACGGTGGACCGTGGCGGCGAGCAGGTCAATCTAGTTGCTACGCCGGCAGTAAGGGTTCTGCCTGATGGCCTTGGCGATGAAGTACGGTTGGGTGTGCTGGGGGTTCGTGGCGTGGAGCGGGCCTTTGAGCGACATAACGTGCCGACTGCTGCATGGCAGGGTGTTCGCGAGACAGTCCGGCTTGTTTCGGTGACCGTAACGGCCATTGGCCAGATGTTTAACGGTGACCGCAGCGCGCAGGAATTGGGCGGTCCGGTGCGAATCGCACAGATGTCGGGCAGTGCTGCAGATGCTGGAATTGCAACCTTGATCATCTTTGCTGCATTTCTTTCAATCAATCTGGGATTGATTAACTTACTGCCCATTCCGTTGCTCGACGGCGGACATCTGCTGTTTTATGCCTATGAAGCCGTCTTTAGGCGCCCCCCAGGACGTTGGGTGCAGGAATTTGGATTAAAAATCGGGCTGGTTTTCGTGTTCGGCCTCATGCTATTTGCGACGTTCAATGATATTGCTCGACTACCGGTTGTTCAGCACATGGTTTCGCTGATAACTTGACCCTTAAGGGTTTGACCGGAAAGCAGAAACTGTCAACCGACGTAACAGGGACGGGTGTGTGATTTCCCGCTTTCGTAAGTTTTCAATTACTGGGTTTCTGGCGAGCGTTGTGCTCCTCGGTATGGGGGCAGTTGCGCCGGTTGTAGGGCAGTCTGTTATCGACGAGATTCGTGTGGTCGGAACCAGGCGGATCGATCCCTCCACAGTAAATTCCTACATGCAGTTAAAGCCGGGAGATCGTTACAGCGCCTCGAAGGTAGATGAATCCCTAAAGGTGCTGTTCAACACAGGCCTTTTTGCAGATGTCACCCTGCGGCGCGAAGACAATGCGCTTGTGGTGCAAGTGGTCGAGAATCCAATCATCAACCGTATTGCGTTCGAGGGGAATCGTAAGCTTGAAGACGAAGCGCTGGGAACGGAAGTTAGTTTGCGCCCACGTGTAGTCTACACGCGGACTAAGGTTCAAAGCGATGTGCGCCGTTTGCTAGATATTTATCGGCGGTCAGGACGGTTTGCGGCAACGATTGAGCCCAAGATTATCCAGTTACCAGAAAACCGTGTGGATCTGGTGTTTGAAATTGATGAGGGCGGATCTACGGGGGTTCGTGGAATTAGTTTTATAGGCAATACCGAGTTCTCTGACGGTGATCTGCAGGACGTCATCCAGACAGAAGAAACGCATTTTTATAATTTTTTAACATCCGATGATACCTACGATCCCGATCGTTTGTCTTTTGATCGTGAACTGCTTCGTCGTTTTTACCTTTCCGAAGGTTATGCCGATTTTCGGGTGGTTTCGGCAATTGCTGAACTGACAGACGATCGTGAGGACTTTGTCATTACCTTCACCATTGATGAGGGCTCGCTATATAGCTTTGGTGACCTTACGGTCTCGGTTCAGTTGCGTGATATGGACGATACTAAGCTGACCGATAAGATTACGTCTGAGACTGGTGATTTATACGACGCGAATGAAGTCGAGAAGACCGTTCAGGGGATTACCGATACTCTCGGTGAGCTTGGGTTTGCCTTCGTTGATGTTCGCCCGCGCGTTAATCGCGATCGAGAAAAACTGAAAATCGACGTCGAGTATGAAGTCCGAGAAGGGCCGCGGGTTTTCGTAGAGCGTATTGATATTAGCGGCAATATTCGAACGCTTGATAGAGTCATTCGCCGTGAATTCGTAATTTCCGAAGGCGACGCGTTTAACACGGCCAAACTGCGGCGAACACGGCAGCGCCTTCAGGATCTTGGATTTTTCTCACGGGTTGAAGTTGAGAATACCCCAGGTAGTAATTCGGACAGAGCTGTCGTAAATGTCCGCGTCGAAGAACAGTCAACCGGAAATTTTTCGATTGGTGCCGGGTTCTCCTCCACGGGAGGTGCGCTTTCGGACATCACGATACGCGAGAAAAACCTACTTGGGC
This sequence comes from Alphaproteobacteria bacterium, assembly GCA_028822385.1. Lineage (GTDB taxonomy): Bacteria > Pseudomonadota > Alphaproteobacteria > UBA6615 > UBA6615 > JABJAG01. The sequence goes on along the minus strand of JAPKDV010000004.1, from coordinate 16,445 downwards.
GCGGTCAGGATCTGCGGATCAGTACGACGATAGCGCAGAAGCAGCAGCAAATCGATCTGAGTTTCACAGAACCGTATTTTCTGGACCGACAACTTTTGGCTGGTTTTGACTTGTTCTACCGAACCACCGATTTCGGAGACCGGAGTTCATTTGAGGAAGACGAGATTGGCTTTGGATGGCGAGCAGGTTATCAGCTGACCCCGAGTATTAGGCACACGGCGCGCTACTCGTTTACTCGTGACACCATCGAAAATGTTTCGGTCGGTGCCTCTCCGGCAATTGTTGCGCAACAGGGGACGTTTACGTCGTCTTCTATAAGCAATGACTTTTTATACGATAAGCGTAACAGTCGATTCTCACCGACTGATGGTCATTTCGTGCGGTATAATGTCGATGTGACGGGGTTTGGCGGCACCGAGCGATTTATTGGAAATGAGTTGAGCGGTGGTGTTTTCCGTCGGCTGTTTGGGACTTCGTTCGTTGGTAGTCTCGATGGATCGGCCGGTATTTTAACAAGCCTAGATAAAGATATCCGAATCTCCGAGCGGTATTTTCTCGGCGGAAGCCGTCTACGAGGTTTTAAGAGCGGTGGTGTTGGACCACGTGATCTGTCCGTCGGCGATGCCCTTGGCGGAACAAATTTTTATCGGGCCTCTGCTGAAGTTAAATTTCCCCTGGGGCTCCCCGAAGAGTTCGGGATCAAGGGGTCTGTCTTTTCTGATGTGGGTTCGGTTTTTGGGAATGATGATCCCTTCGCCAGTATAGCGGATGACGCATCTGTTCGTGGCTCGGTTGGAATGGGAATGGGGTGGGACTCACCTGCTGGTCCTCTTCGGCTCAACTTTACACGTGCGTATTTGAAAGAGAGCTATGACAAGACCGAGTCCTTCAGTTTTAACTTTGGCACCCGGTTCTAGCGGAGCAAAACCAATGAACCATCTTAGTTTTGCAGTTGCGCTCGCTTTTGTCCTCTCCGTTACCGGGGTTTCATTTGCGTCAGCGCAATCGGCTTCAAAGCCGCCAGTTCCTTCTATCGCGATTGTCGATGTCGAAGGCGTAATGCGTAATTCATTAGCAATGAAATCTGTGCGTAGGCAAATGGACGTGATCTCCAAGGATCTTCGGAAAAGCCTTGCCGAGGAAGAAAAGGTACTTCGCGAGGAAGAACAAGGTTTGCAGCAGAAACGCGCAATTCTGTTACCTGAAAAGTACGCTGAAGAACGTCAGGCGTTGCAGCAGCGCGCCGCTGCTCTGCAACAAAGAGGGCGGTCGCTTCGCCAAAACCTTGACCGAGGTATGGCGAAAACAGTGCAGCGTATTCAGATTGCTCTGTTCGATGAAATAGGAAAATTGGCGAAAGAAATGGACGTGAATCTAGTTCTCCCGCAATCTCAGATTGTGGTGGCGGTGGAACCATTCAATATCAGCAAGCAGTCACTCGAGCGGCTGGACGGCCGGTTGACGGAAGTCGACATGGTGCTCGAACTCAATGAGAATAAGTAACCCGCTGCGCGCCGATGGCTGATCCTCGATTTTTCAACAACAAAGGCCCGTTCGAAGTTCAGCAGCTCCTTGGGCTTGCGGACGATGGTGCTTTTGTTCGAGGGGATAATAATTTCAAGGCAGTTGATGTTGCGTCGCTGACGGAGGCTGGACCGCAGGACATTAGTTTCCTGGACAATAGGAAATACGTCTCCGCCTTTAAAAAATCAGCAGCTGGTGCTTGCATTGTCGCGCTGGAATTTGCGGAGCGTGCACCAGCGGGAATGACACTGATTGTAACCAGCCGTCCGTATCGTGCTTATGCGCGAATAGCACAGGCTTTCTATCCATCTGCCCAACGGGGATCTGGCGTGCACTCTACGGCATTTGTTGATGCGAGTGCAGTGCTAGCCGGAGGCGTAAGCGTTGGCGCTAACGCGGTTGTGGAATCTGGTGCCAGAATTGGTGCAGATGTCGAAATCAACGCCGGTGCGAGTATTGGACGAGGCGTTTCAGTCGGCACAGGGACGCGTATTGGGTCAAATTCTAGTCTTGAGTTTTGTGATGTTGGCGCGCGCTGTGACATCCACCCCGGTGTCCGTATCGGCACGCGTGGTTTTGGTTTTGACATGTCAGCTGAAGGACACCTAAATGTCCCACAGCTTGGTCGGGTTATTCTCGGCAATGACGTGGAAGTTGGTGCCAACTCCACCATTGATCGGGGCGCTGGGCCGGATACCGTAATTGGCGACGGGTGCAAGATTGATAATTTGGTGCAGATCGGGCACAACGTTCGTATGGGGCAGGGTTGTGTAATTGTCGCACAGGCTGCTGTTGCAGGCAGTACTGAGCTACAGGATTTTGTAGTTCTGGGCGGCCAATCAGGCGTCGCAGGTCATTTGACGATCGCCCCAGGAACGCAACTAGCTGGACGCAGTGGAATAATGCGTAGTACCGAAATGGGAGCCAAGTTGGCAGGTAATCCAGCCATTCCTGTGAAGGAATTTTTTCGCCAAACGGCGGTGTTGGCGAAGTTGACGAATGACCGCAACCGCAAAGATTAAACTGGAATAGGTGATCGAACGGTCTCAGCATGGATACAGAAGTTGAACACACGCAATTGAACGATAATGCTCGCGAGACCGTCGATATTCTAGAGGTGATGGAGATGATTCCACATCGACAGCCCTTCCTGATGATCGACCGTGTGGAAGATATTGTCATTCAGCAAAGCGCGACGGGGATTAAGAACGTTACGATCAATGAACCGTTTTTTGTCGGGCATTTCCCTGTTCGTCCGGTGATGCCGGGCGTCTTGGTTGTTGAGGCCATGGCCCAGACTGCTGCTGTTCTTGTTGTGGAAACATTGGGCAAAAAAGCTCTTGGCAAATTGGTCTATTTTATGACGATTGATGGTGCACGGTTTCGTAAGCCGGTGGTTCCTGGAGACCAGGTAAAGCTGTTTGTCACTATTGTTCGTAATCGTAGGAATGTATGGAAATTTAGTGGCGTCGCTAAGGTTGGTGACGTGACCGTTGCGGAAGCAACCTACTCTGCAATGATCATGGATTCCTGAATGACTGCGATTCACCCGACGGCTGTAATCGAAGATGGTGCGGAAATTGGTGCGGATGTGAAAATCGGTCCCTACAGCATCATAGGTGCAGATGTTTCGCTCGGTGACGGTGTTCACCTTCACAGCCATGTGGTGGTGGGTGGTCGAACCAACATTGGTTCTGAGACCGAGATATTTCCGTTCGCATCAATTGGCCTTGCTCCGCAGGACCTAAAATACAGCGGCGAAGAATCCAAACTGATCATTGGTTCCCGTGTAAGAATTCGCGAACATGTGACCATGAACCCGGGCACCGAAGGTGGCGGCCTTCTGACCAAAGTGGGTGATGATTGTCTGTTCATGGTGGGCTCGCATGTTGCGCATGACTGTATTGTTGGAAATAACGTTATTCTTGCTAATAACGCGACCATCGCAGGCCATGTACATGTTGGAGATTTCGCGATCATCGGTGGTTTGTCTGGTGTGCATCAATTTGTACGAATTGGAGCACATTCGATGATTGGCGGCATGTCGGGTATCGAGCAGGACTTGATTCCCTATGGCTCTGCGATGGGGGATCGCGCCCGCTTGCGCGGGTTGAACCTGATTGGCTTACAACGCCGCGATTTTTCACGTGATGAAATTCACAACCTTCGGACTGCTTATAGATTGCTTTTTGCGCAGGAAGGCACGATGGAGGAGCGGATCGAAGATGTAATCAAACTCTATTCTGAACACGAAGGCGTGATGGAAGTTGTTAATTTCGTTCGTGAAGAATCATCACGCGCGATCCTGCAGCCCAAAACGGTCAATGGCGCCTAAGCTTGGAATTTTGGCTGGCGGCGGTCCATTACCGGGCTACCTTATCGAGTCCTGCCGGGCGACGGGGCGTGATGTCTTTGTCATAGCTTTCGAAGGTCAGGCTGATCCTAGTGTAATAGGTAACACCGACCATGCTTGGGTTCGTTTGGGTGCGGCGGGAACAGCGCTTGATCACTTACGCGCCGAGGGCGTTGAAGAGATCGTAATGGCCGGGCCTGTGCGTCGTCCAAGCTTGCGTGAACTGCGTCCGGATCGTCGTGCTGCCAAGTTCCTAGGGCTCGGACTTCTTAACAAGGGTGATGATGGCTTGTTGGGTTCAATTGTAAATACCCTTGAGAAGGAAGAGGGGTTCCGCGTGATTGGCGCCAATGATGTTCTCTTCGATCTTACAGCACCAGAAGGGCCGTTTGGCCGGTTTCAGCCGGCCGAGGATATCGAATCCGACATAACGCGTGGCGTGTCTGTACTGCAGTCAATAGGAGCACTTGATATTGGGCAGGCTGTAGTCGTGCAGCAGGGTATTGTGCTTGGTATCGAGGCTGCAGAAGGAACCCATAATTTGCTGGAACGTTGCGGACCTCTCCGTCGGGAAGGCCGCGGCGGTGTTCTTGTGAAGCTCCCCAAGCCAGGGCAGGAGACGCGCGTGGATATGCCGTCCATTGGGATAGACACGATCAAGGCTGCCCATGCTGCGGGGTTAACTGGAATCGCGGTAGGTGCGGGTGTAACTCTCGTATTTGATAGGGAAGAGCTAGTGAATCTGGCCGATGCCGAGGAGCTGTTCGTCATTGGTATCCGGGCAACTGATTATGTCGAAGGTTACGACATAAGCTTATGAACGCGTCGCCTGCACAGTCACAACCCTCGACGCCATTGCATGCTTATGTAATCGCGGGGGAACCATCTGGCGATGTGATCGGCGCACGTTTGATCACAGCACTTCGTGACAGTGGTAAATTGACTGTTTCCGGAATTGGTGGCCCTGAGATGGAAGCCGCTGGCATAAAAAGCCTGTTTCCCTATGAGACGTTGGCTATCATGGGGCTGACTGAAGTGCTTCCCAGCGTTCCTCGTATTCTCAGGCGTATGCGGCAAACAGCGCGTGATATTGCGGCCTGCGAACCGGATGTAATCATCACTATCGATTCACCTGGATTTGTCTTCGGCGTTATCCGGCGCTTAAAGTCACGGACGTGTCCGCGTGTGCACTACGTTGCGCCGACGATTTGGGCTTGGCGCGCTGGCCGAGTTAAAAAATTTAGGAAGCATTTTGATCATCTTCTAGCGTTGTTTTCGTTTGAGCCAACGCTGTTCGAGCAGGCAGGCTTTGCGTGTACATTTGTTGGACATCCTATTGCAGAAGGCGCGGTCGCACGTGGCGATGGTGTGTCGTTTAGGGACCGACACGGGATCAAGACCAATGAGCGGGTGTTTTGTCTCTTACCGGGCTCCCGACGAGGAGAGGTGGAGCGTATTGGACCGATAGCAGCTGATGTGGTTCGAAGAATTCACACCAAATACCCTGAGTTGAGGATCGTTGTACCTGCAGCCGCTAATGTCCGTGTAATTGTTGAAAAGTTATGTTCCGATTGGGCACATAGGGTCCTTGTAGTAGACGGGTCAGTCGAACGCTATGACGCCTTTGCGGCGTCCGATCTGGCCCTCTCCACATCTGGGACGGTCACGCTTGAGTTAGCCTATGCCGGTGTGCCGACTGTAGTCATGTATCGGATTGGTAGGGTTACAGGTGGAATCGTAAGGCATATGATTAAGGTAACTTACGCTTCGATCGTGAACATCGTCGCAGATAAGTTGATTTTTCCCGAGTTTCTTCAATCTCGATGCCGTGCGGATCTGATTACGCCTGCGGTAGAGGATTTTCTAAAATACCCGGAAAAGGCACGTGCGATTGGGGATACGGCGCGATCTATCGCAGCAGATATTGCCGGTAGCGGCGACAAACCCAGTGTGCGCGCTGCACGAGCGATCCGCACAATAGTCGATGCGCGACGAACCGGTTAAGACTTTTCTACCATTTGATTCAGCGAGGATTATGTCATGGCAAATCAATCTACATTTCGACTGCTCCACACGATGATCCGTGTGAAAGACCAAGACAAATCAATCGACTTCTACACTCGCCATCTGGGCATGAAGGTGTTGCGTCAGAAGGAATTTGAAGGCGGCTGCTTTACCAACACGTTTATTGGATACGGCGATGAGACCAGTGAGACGGTTCTAGAACTCACTTACAACTGGGGCCAGAGAGAATTGTATTCTCATGGTTCGGGTTTCGGGCATCTGGCTGTGGGGGTTCCCGATATCTACTTGACCTGCAGCGCCCTTGAAAAAGAAGGTGTCACAATCTTACGTGCGCCGGGCCCGATGAAGCATGGCACTACGGTTATCGCGTTCATAGAAGACCCTGACGGGTACAAGATTGAATTGATTGAAGGCTGAGTGATATGAAATATATTAAACGCACGGGTAAGGAGATGACGGTCGATCCGTCAACATTGCTGCTCGAATCGAGTTCTCGATACCCGGCTCCCTATGACCAAATCACAGAGGGTCGTCATCGTGCGCGTCTTTCGCCAGTGCTTGGGCTAACAAAATATGGTGTGAACGTACTGAGAATAGAGCCAGGTGGGAATTCATCTGCGCGCCACTGGCACACCCATCAAGACGAATTTGTCTATGTTTTGGAAGGTGAGGCTACGCTGGTCACTGATGAGGGTGACACGGCGTTGGTGGCAGGTATGGCCGCAGGGTTTCCTGCCGGTAATCCCAACGGTCATGTGTTGGTCAATCGTTCGCAAGCAGATGTGTTGGTGCTCGAAGTTGGGGATCGTCCTATCGAAGAAGACGTGACCTATCCCGATATCGACATGGCAAATGAAGTTCGTGGCGGCAAACCGCGCTTTATACGAAAGGATGGGTCGTCCTTCGACTAGGATAGTCAGTTGATATCAGTACCCTAGGGACAAAAAACGATATGACCGCAGCTAGCCAGCATCGACGGAATGCTTGACGTCGCTCTGGCTGTTGCCCGACGACCGGTTAACGACGCTAAGCGTTCTTGTCGGGTAACGTTGCGACGGTGTTTGTGACGGGGCACCTTTATCGTTCGTCACACTGCATAGCTACCGTTTATCGATCGGAACGTATTCGCGGTCCGTAGCACCAAGAAACAGCTGACGAGGACGTCCGATACGCTGATCCGGATCCTCGATCATCTCTTTCCACTGGGCAATCCAGCCGATTGAACGCGCGAGTGCAAAAACCACCGTGAACATGCTTGTCGGGAACCCAATCGCTTTCAGGATGATACCGGAATAAAAATCGACATTAGGGAAAAGCTTGCGTTCCACGAAGTACTCGTCCTCGAGCGCGATTTTTTCCAGCTCCATGGCGAGTTCAAGCAGAGGGTCGTCCTGCGCACCCAGAATGTCTAGAACCTCGTCGGCAGATTTCTTAAGAACGCCGGCACGCGGATCGTAGTTTTTGTAAACACGATGACCAAAGCCCATCAGGCGGAAGGGGTCGTCCTTGTCCTTCGCGCGCTTTATAAATTCGGGAATGTTCTTCTTTTCGCCGATCTGCTCCAGCATCTCGAGTACAGCTGAGTTAGCGCCACCATGGGCAGGACCCCAAAGGGTTGCGATGCCAGCAGCGATACAAGCAAACGGATTGGCACCCGAAGAACCTGCCAGACGTACTGTCGATGTCGAGGCGTTCTGTTCGTGGTCAGCATGCAGGATGAAGATCTTATCCATCGCATCGACGACGGCCGCATTCACTTCGTATTCCTCTGCGGGCACACCAAAGGTCATACGCAGGAAATTCTCCGCATAGCTCATATCGTTGCGGGGATAGAGGAATGGCTGACCGACTGAATATTTGTAGGCCCAGGCCGCTATCGTCGGCATTTTCGCAATTAGACGATGTGAAGCAATCAGCCGTTGCTGTGGATCATTGATGTCTGTGGAATCATGATAGAAGGCCGACATGGCACCGACCACACCGATCATTACCGCCATTGGATGGGCATCACGACGGAATCCACCATACAGATTGCGCATCTGCTCGTGGATCATTGAGTGATAGGTAATTGTGTTTTCGAACTCGTTAAGTTCTGCCTGATTGGGGAGATCACGATGAAGGAGGAGGTAACAGACCTCCATGAAACTGCTGTTTCCGGCCAAATCTTCGATGGAATATCCACCGTGACGCAGGATCCCAACTTCGCCGTCGATATAGGTCAGTGCTGAATCACAGCTAGCTGTAGAAGTATAGGAAGGGTCGTAAGTAAACATTCCCGTCTGGGCGTAAAGCTTTCGTACGTCGATGACCTTTGGTCCGACGGTACCTTCAAGTATTGGAAGTTCAATAGTTTTTCCATCGACTGTAAGGGTCGCATTGCCTGCGGGTTTTGCGTCACTCATATATTCATCTTCCCAAAATAAATGTTCTGTTCTCTGAAATGCAAATGTCCGCGATCCAGAACTTTGTTGCACTGCATTATAATGGCCAGGTCACAAATGGGCAACTTTGACAGTTGTGTTGCCCGCGTGGCACTAAAGTGATGTCACCTTAAGTCGTTCAAGCGTTTCATTTCGTCCAAGCACCACCATAACCTCGAAGATACCTGGCGAAACATTGCTTCCGGCTAACGCCGCGCGCAGAGGCTGAGCGACCTGGCCAAGTTTCAACCCGTTTGTATCAGCGTATTCTCTCACAGCTTCATTAAGATGGCTTTCATCCCACAATGTAAGGTCGGATAAAATTTCAGCAAGTTCGAATATTCGCTTTAGTGCGTCTTCACCTGTGAGAATTTCACGCGCCTTGTCGTTGAATTTCAATGGTGTATCAAAAAGGTAAAGATTAGATAAATCAACAACTTCAGTAATTGTCTTAGCGCGCTGCACAAGTCCCGAAATACCGCTTTCGAGCCGCTGGAGAGCGCTATCGGAAAGCGATCTATCACTGGTCTCGCGGGCAATTTGAAGGACGGCCTCGCTGAGCTGTGATGGATCGGCTTCCTTCAAATAGTGGCTGTTCAGGTTTAAAATCCTGTCCATATCAAACCGCGCCGGTGATCGCCCAACTGCATCGAGACCGAACCATTCGATAGCTTGTTCCGTCGAAATCGTCTCATCATCACCGTGGGACCAGCCTAGGCGTAGTAGATAATTTCTCATGGTCTCAGGAAGAATACCCAGTGCGGCGTAATGATCGACGCCGAGTGCTCCATGGCGTTTCGACATCTTCGCGCCGTCTGCTCCGTGAATCAGCGGTATATGGGCAAATTCGGGAACGTGCCAGCCACAGGCATTATATAGGTGAAACTGACGGAACGCGTTGTTCAGGTGGTCGTCTCCACGAATGACATGGGTGGCGCCTATATCGTGATCATCGACGACGACGGCCAGCATGTATGTCGGCGTTCCATCGGAACGCATGATGACGAAATCATCCAGGGTATTATTGGCTCGAGTGACATCACCCTGTACCAAGTCGGAAATGGAGGTTTCCCCAGCGAGTGGCATCTTGATGCGCAGCACCGGATCTATACCCGCGGGCGCTTCTGACGGATCTCGGTCACGCCAGAGATTATTATAGAAATTGCCGGAAGTGCCATTTTTAAGCACTTTTTCGCGCATTTCGGTCAATTCTTCAGGCGAACAGTAGCATTTGTAGGCTTTGCCCTCGGCGAGCAATTGCTCGGCAACTTTGGCATGTCGATCCGCATTCTGGCTTTGGAAGATCACGTCGCCGTCATGATCGATGCCGAGCCAGGATAATCCTTCAATAATTTTGTCGATGGCGTCCTGGGTGGAACGCTTTTGGTCGGTGTCTTCGACCCGTAGAATGTATTTGCCACCGTGGTGGCGGGCAAAGAGCCAGCTAAAGAGTGCCGTGCGCGCACCACCGATGTGGAGATAGCCAGTGGGCGAGGGGGCAAATCGGGTAACGACGGTCATGTGGGGTGGTTCCGGTGTGACAGGCCTTTATTGTAAGGTCTCCTATGGACGCTGACGCTGCGGTTTTCAAGCTGTTGAAGGACATTCTTCCTCTGCCACCACCTGCGGATGGCTTTGACGGGTACGTCAAAGCTGACTGACAACGATGCCTATAATCTAGGCATTAAAACAGCATATCCTGTCTGTGCTGGGGACAGGCTTATAGCCGAACGGAGGCGCTGGGTGCTTTGGCCTAAACTTTGGGCCCGTTGACGCGGGTTACGCTCGCTAGTATTTACGAAGCAACCCTACCAGTTTACCCTGAACAGAAACTTGGTCCGGGCCAAATATTCGTGTTTCATAAGCCGGGTTCTCGGCTTCTAAAGCTACCGAGTTATTGTGTTTGCGCAAGCGCTTGAGCGTAGCTTCATGCCCTTCTACAAGCGCCACCACAATTGAGCCGTTCTCGGCATTGTCAGTCCGCCGGATCACGACAGTATCCCCGTCCAGAATCCCGGCATTCTTCATCGAATCACCCTCAACCTCTAGGCAGTAGTGATTACCGCGCCCGATCATAGATGGTGGCACGCTGATATGTCGGGTGGGGTCGCGTAAGGCCTCAATGGGTGTACCGGCTGCGATCTTGCCGAAGAATGGTAACACCACTTCGCTTGCAGCCGGTGATTCACCAGTGAGTTCTGATGGCGCAATAATGGGGGCTGAGGCGCTGTCCCGCCCGCCTTTGATAACCTGGGGTGAGAAACGGTCGAGTTTGTCTTCACTGCGCATGTTTTCAGCTACTCCAATGTCTGCGGGAAGCCGCAATACTTCGAGTGCGCGTGCACGATGAGCGAGGCGTCGGATGAATCCACGTTCCTCAAGGCCGGAAATCAAACGATGAATACCTGATTTGGACTTTAGGCCGAGTGCTTCCTTCATTTCGTCAAACGAAGGCGCGACCCCGGTCGCATTCAGGTGTTCATTTATAAAAATCAGTAGCTGGTGCTGTTTTCGCGTTAACATGCGAAGAAATACCCCCGTTTATGTTTAGATCGGGCTTACTCTGTCCTGCGCTAGCACCACAAGGTACGGAACAAACCACAAACATTCATTCATGTTCTAGTGATGTTCTTTTGAATCGTCAACAAGGAGGCGAATTCGCACTTAAGTCCGAACGTGGCTCGTGCCGAGCCGGACGATTTCAACTGCATCACCCAATTTTGCAGCAGGCGCATGTGGATCGCGGATCAGCAAGCAGTCAGCAGCGGCGAGACGGGAGAACATCGAGCTGTCTTGCCGGAGGAAGGGCGTGGCGACGAGTTGCCCTTTAGCTTCGGACAACGTCGCGCGAAGATAGTCTTCGCGCCGGTCATTCTCCTCTAGATCAGTTCCAAGGGTCACGGTCTCACGAACCGGTTCGGTTTTGCCCGTGCCGAGCATTTGTGCGAGCGCGGGGATCAGGAACAGAACACCACAGACCATTGATGACACGGGATTACCGGGGAAGCCGAGCATAGGGACATTGCCAAGCTGGCCGAACATCAGCGGTTTTCCAGGGCGCATGGCAATTTGCCAGAAATCGAGTTTGAGGCCAAGTTTGGTGAGGGCCTCTTGCACCAGATCGTGCTCGCCCACAGAAGCGCCGCCGGTGGTGACCAACATGTCGGTTCCGATTGCTTGGTGCGCTAGATCGCGGATCGCTGCTACATCATCGACCGCGATACCGAGGGTGACCGGTTCGCCACCCGCTGCGCGGATCAGGCCTTCGAGGGCGAAGGTGTTGGAGCTGACGATACTTGTCGGTTCAAGCTTCTCGCCGGGCAGCTTTATTTCATCACCGGTCGCCAGCAACGCCACGAGGGGTTTGCGCCGGACCTTTAGCCAGGGATGGTTCATGGCGGCAGCCAGCCCAATATCCCGGGCGCTGAGCACTGTGCCAGCCTTAAGCAGGATGTCACCCTTGTCGAAGTCGAGGCCAGCTTTGCGTACGTAGCAACCTTCGGCGACACCTTCGTTGACGGTGACGGTGTCACCATTGCGAAGAGTGTCTTCCTGAATGACAACTGCATCGGCTCCAGCGGGGAGGGCCGCACCTGTAAAAATGCGCACGACTTCACCGGATGTAAGCATGCCGTCATGGAAGCCCCCTGCGGGCACTTCATCGACGATCTTAAGGTTAACCGGTGTGCTGGCGACATCGGCGGCACGCACGGCGTAACCATCCATCGCCGAAACAGCGAGGGGTGGCTGGGTGACGCGCGCAGCAACATCCACGGCCAGTACCCGGCCATGGGCTTGGGTCAACGCGATCTGTTCACTGGACATGGTTGGAAGGTCAGCGAGGATACGTTGGCGCGCTTCGGCGACGGGCATCAGCTTGCGTGACATCACGCGCCCTCGTAGGTGCCGGACTTGCCGCCCGCTTTATGGAGCAGGCGCACGTCCGTGATGCGAGTGCCGCGATCCACGGCTTTCACCATGTCATAGACTGTCAGGGCAGCGATGGTGGCCGCGGTTAGTGCTTCCATCTCGACGCCTGTTTTGCCGTCGACACGCACCGTGGCTTCGATGTTTACGGCATTGGCGACATCATCGATGGAAAGCTTAACATCGGCCTTGTTGATCAGCAGGGGGTGGCAGAGCGGAATCAGTTCAGAAGTTTTCTTTGCCCCCATGATACCGGCCAGACGGGCGACGGACAGGACATCGCCTTTCTTCACCGCGCCTTCACGAATGAGGTTTACGGTCTCGGGCTGCATGATAACGCTGCAGGCAGCCGTTGCGGCCCGGCGCGTGACGTCCTTATCGGAAACATCGACCATGCGGGCGTTTCCGTCCGCATCGATATGGGTAAGCTTGTGGGACTTTGTTTCTTCGGCACTCATGTCAGGCACTCGCTTGCAGATTCGTTTCACCCGGTGCCAGTAAATCATGAACGGCGCCGGCTATGTCGTCCTGGCGCATCAGGGATTCACCGATCAGGAAACAGCGCGCACCGACACCTGTCATGCGCACCAGATCATCTGGTGTGAACAACCCGCTTTCGCAGACAGTCACGCGATCCTCAGGGACCCGTGGCGCGAGTTCTTCCGTGGTCGACAGATCGACTTCAAGGGTCTTGAGGTCGCGATTGTTGATCCCGACCAGATCAGAATCAACGTCTAGCGCCCGGTCCAATTCGTCACCATTGTGCACTTCGACCAGCACATCCATTCCCAATTCGTGGGCGGCGGAGGCGAGTTCGGCGGCCTGGGCGTCTTCCAACGCTGCCATAATCAAAAGAATGCAATCGGCACCCAATGCGCGGGCTTCAGTTACCTGATAGGTGTCGAGCATGAAATCCTTGCGGATCACAGGGAGAGAGACTGCAGCGCGTGCAGTGACCAGATCTTCATCCTTGCCCTGAAAATAAGGCGTGTCCGTCAACACCGACATGCAGGCGGCACCACCTCCCTCGTAGGCCCGCGCGATCATCGGTGGATTGAAGTCTGCACGGATCAGACCCTTGCTGGGGCTGGCCTTCTTGACCTCGGCGATCAGACCAAACCTACCGGCTGCCGTGCGTTCAGAGAGTGCTCGGGCAAAGCCACGGGTTGGCCCGGCATTTCTGGCGCGGGCTTCGAGTTCGGCCAGTGATGTGTTCGCCTTGCAGGCCGCAATATGTAGGCGCTTGTCGTGGCAAATCTTGTCGAGGACGTTGCTCATAATCAATTGCCCCGGTTAGTAATTTCGACGAGCCGAACGAGGGTTTTCTTCGCGGCACCGGAGTCAATGGCATCTTGAGCAATGGCGACACCGGATTTCAGATCATCGGCCTTGCCCGCAATCATCAGAGATCCAGCAGCTGTCAGCACTACGCAATCCCGGAATGCACTGGGTTTGCTATCCAGCAGAGCGCGGAGGGCGGCGGCATTATATTCGGAATCTCCACCCTTGATATCATCGAGGGTGGATCGCTCCAGTCCTGCATCTTCCGGACTGACCTCATAGGTCGTGACTTTGCCGTCCTTCAACTCAGACACCTTGGCGGGGCCGGTCGTAGTCAACTCGTCAGAACCGTCATGGGCGTGTACCACCCAGGCGCGCTCCAGACCGAGATTGCCGAGTACCTCTGCCATTGGTTCGGTCCATTGCGGCGCGAAGACGCCGGTCATCTGGCGTTTGACCAGAGACGGGTTGGAGAGGGGCCCGAGAATATTAAAAATTGTGCGTGTTGCGAGTTCCACCCGCGGGCCGGCCACATTGCGCATGGCGCTGTGATGGCGCGGGGCCATCATGAAGCCGAGGTTGTTTTCCCAGAGGGATTCGCGAACCAGTTCGAAATCTGCTTCGATGTTGATGCCCAGCGCTGTCAGCACATCGGCCGCACCGGTCTTGGAACTGAGCGCACGGTTGCCATGTTTGGCGACCGGAACACCGCAGCCTGCGACTACGATGGCTGAAGCCGTTGAGATGTTCAGTGTACCCTTGCCGTCGCCCCCGGTCCCGACAATGTCGATGGCGCCGTCGGGGGCCGGAATGCCGGTGACTTTCGCACGCATGGTGCGGGCCGCCCCGGTGATCTCGGCTACGGTTTCCCCCCGCAGGCGCAGCGCCATCAGGAATGCGCCGATCTGCGCGGGCGTGGCATTGCCTGACATGATGATCTCGAAGGCGATTTCCGCATCGCTTTCAGTCAGGGTGTCGCCGTCAGCTACGCGTGCCAGCAGGGGTTTAAGATCGTTCATATCTGCGCTCATAGCGCCACCATTTCCCCGGCGGGTGTAACTTTGCCGTAACTGCTCGCGACCTGTCCGGTCGCGAGTTCAATGAAATTGGCCAGCAGATCGTGTCCTGCAGCGGTCGCAATACTCTCGGGATGGAACTGCACTCCGTGGATTGGCAATTCTTTGTGGCTAATTCCCATAATGACGTCGTCAGAGGTTTGCGCCGTTACATCAAAACAATCGGGCAGGCTGTCACGTGAAATTGTCAGAGAGTGGTAGCGGGTAGCCTCAAACGGGTTCGTCAGGCCACGAAATAGTCCCTGACTGGTGTGACGCACCCGGTCGACTTTGCCGTGCATGGGTTCTGGCGCGCGGATGATCTCTGCACCGAAGGCCTGTCCGATGGTCTGGTGGCCGAGGCACACGCCGAAGAGCGGCATTCTTTCCTCTGTCGCCTTGCGGACAAGGTCGAGGCAGATGCCGGCATGATCGGGATCGGATGGTCCGGGAGAGATGATGATGGCCTCGGGCGCCAGCGCAATGGCCTCTTCGACCGTGAGTGTATCGTTTCGACGGACGTCACAGACCACCCCCAACTCACCCAGATAGTGGACGAGGTTGTAGGTAAAACTATCGTAGTTGTCGATTAACAAAAACATCTCAAAGGGTTACCCCAATTTACTGAAGCATGTCCCCGCCTGCGCAACACCACGCGGGAAGGACGGTGACTTATAACAGCGTTGTCATTGCGGGCAAAGACGCGTCGCGGGTCTTAGCAGAGATGAAACATTGCCGAGATCCGGGACGTGATCTGTTCAGGGGGCGTCGACGGGTTGAGAAAATTTGTGGACTAGCCGAATCTGTTATAAGCCTGCCTCAATCACGGTTTCATCTGCCATTATCATTCGTCCGGGCGTGAAAGGGTGTTTTGCCAGCGATGGCTCGTAAACCGATCAAAAAAACAACCAAACCCCGCGAGCGAACGCAATCATCGCGCAAGAAGGCTTCTCCGCTGCGCTCGTGGGGACACATCCGGCTGGCCAAGTTGGCGCTGGGTGTATTGGCGTTGGCAGTGATTGCGGTTGCGGCTCTGGTGGTTGTCGTCCCGAAAGCAAATCTGCCCTTACCAAGCGTGGTAGATATTGTGATTACACAGGCTCCAGCCGAACCCTCTAAGGTTTCTGAATCAGATTCGCCTGTCTTGCCCCCAGGGTTCCAGCCGGAGATTGCGACTGTCCCAGTGCCTCCACTGATCCCTCTTTGGCAGAAGAACGCCGTGCAGATGGGTGCGCCTACTAGCCAGCCGATGATTGCGATAATCATCGATGATATGGGCTTGGATCGGATCCGTTCCCGGCAGACTGTCGAACTGCCAGGGCCTCTTACTTTTGCCTATCTGGCCTATGCAGGTGATCTCGCAACCCAGACGCGGTCCGCGCGTGAAGCCGGACATGAGCTGTTGGTTCATGTTCCGATGGAGCCGAAAAGTGGGACAACGGATCCCGGGCCCAATGCACTGCTCACGGGGCTTGAGACCGCAGAACTGGAACGCCGCATTGCGTGGAACCTGTCTCAATTTGATGGATATATCGGGATCAACAATCATATGGGCAGCAAAGCCACCAGTGATCGCTCGTCTATGCAGGCTTTGATGAAAGAACTGGCGCAGCGTGAACTGTTGTTTCTCGACAGCCGTACTTCGGCTGAAACCGTGGCTTTCGCTGAAGCATCCAAGGCCGGCATTCCGGCGTTACGCCGGGATATTTTCATCGACCACGACCCGTCACCTATCGCGGTACGGGCTTCGTTGTTGGAAGTCGAGAATTTGGCCCGACGACAGGGTTATGCCATTGCTATAGGCCACCCCAAGGATGCCACGATCGCCGCTTTGTCAGAATGGTTGCCCGATGTGTTGTC
>JAPKDV010000175.1 GCA_028822385.1 Alphaproteobacteria bacterium | reverse complement strand
GTGGCGTTGCGTTGACACTCCCGGGAGCGGAGCCTATATCCGTCGCGAGCCTGTGCGAAGCACACACGCGCTGGCTGCCGGAGTATATGGGCTCGCGCTAGGCGGCCCGCACACCCCCGGGGGAAACAAAACGATATGCCAATGGCTGCCAGTGAGATCGAACGTCTGATCAAGGACGCCATGCCCGATGCCGAGGTTCGAATTGACGATCTTCGCGGTGACGGTGATCATTATATGGCGAATGTCATATCAACGGCTTTCATAGGAAAATCCCGGGTCCAGCAACATCAAATGGTTTATGAAGCCCTTCAAGGCCGGATGGGAGGCGAGTTACATGCGCTCGTGCTCCAGACCTCCACACCTGAAGCGGCCTGACCGACAGCAATTGGAGTTCAATATGAACGACATCGTCAACGAACGTATCAAAACCGACATCGAGCAGAACGACGTAATGCTCTTTATGAAGGGCACACCGGTATTTCCACAATGCGGTTTCTCGGCCTCGGTCGTCCAGATTCTCAATCATGTCGGAGTGAAGTTCAGCAGCGCCGATGTGTTGGTCGATCCCGAAATACGCGACGGCATCAAGGCCTACACTAACTGGCCAACCGTCCCTCAGCTCTATGTGAAGGGCGAATTTGTGGGCGGTTCCGACATCATTCGCGAGATGTTTGAAGCAGGTGAGTTGGAGCAGTTGCTCGACGAAAAAGGCATCGCGCGCGAAGCCGCTTGAAAAATATCTAAGATTTTATGGAAACGGGCTGCGGATTTCGCGGCCCTTTTTCATTTTTCGGACAGCCCTGACAGCCCCAAGGGGGACTGAAGCCTGACCCAGCCACCAACTGATCCACGACGTAGGTTCAGCAGTGAGGAATCCCGAGGCCTGACCTACGGCACCGCGGCATTCCTGATGTGGGGCTTCACACCGTTTTACTTCAACGCCATGGACCGGTTGCGGGTTGAAGAAATCGTCGCGCACCGGATCGTATGGTGCGTCTTATTCCTTATCATCGTGCTAACCGTCGCACGCCAATGGCCGGCGGTCTGGCGCGCACTGAACAATCGCAGGGTCCTGCTGATCCTATTTACGACGGCCGTACTGAACTCCCTGAACTGGGGCATCTATATTTACTCCGTGGTCACGGATCAGCTCCTTGCCGCCAGTCTGGGTTATTTCCTTAACCCGATCGTAAATGTGCTACTGGGGGTATTCTTCCTGCGCGAGCGCCTGTCCTACATGCAGATGGTAGCGGTGGTGCTCGCCGTGGTCGGCGTCGCAACCCAGATCATCGGCTTTGGTGAGTTGCCGTGGATTGCCTTGAGCATTGCCATTCTGTTCGGGCTTTACGGTCTGTTACGAAAAACCGTTGATGCCGGCGCGCCAGTGGGTTTGTTCATCGAATGCTTGCTGCTAAGTCCGTTTGCCATGAGCTGGCTGATTTGGCTCCATCTCCACGGGCAAGGCGCGTTCGGACAGTTAGGTGGCGAATTTAACGCCATGATCGCTTTTTCAGGCCTAGTCACCGGAATTCCACTGGTACTGTTCGCCGCAGGAGCGCGCCGCATTAAGCTCGCGACCATCGGGCTTCTGCAATACATTGCGCCCTCTGCCTATCTGATCACCGCATTGACCATTTATAACGAGCCTTTCGGGTTGACTGATTTCATCACCTTTAGCTGTATCTGGGGAGCACTGTTGATCTATACGTGCGAAATTTGGCGCACCCGGATCGTGTGACCTGCTCCCATGTTGAACCCCACGCGTTCGGGGCGCAAAATGATGTAAATCTGCGATCTGATAATGGAGGAAATCACGATGTCACTGTTCTGGCTTGATCACGTCAATATCCGCACCACTAATCTCGATGCCATGTCGACATTCTACGAGGATATTCTGGGCCTCAAGCGAGGCAAGCGCCCTAGTTTCGAATTCGGCGGGGCTTGGCACTATTGCGGCCGACAAGCCGTCGTCCACATCGTTGAATCCGCGATGAAGATCAAACCGGGCGAAGCCCAGGTTGAGCATTTCGCTTTTCGCTCAAGTGGCAACATCAAAAGCTTCCAGAAGAAAATGCGCGATACCGATACACCCCACAATATGGTGCCGCTAACCGAAATCAACATGATGCAGGTGAACGTCTTTGATCCGGACGGCAACAAGATCGAAGTTCAATTCGCGACCAGCGAAGCAGACATGACTCTCTTTGAAGGATCCGCTACCGCTCGACGGCGTATGCGCAAGGGCGAAGCCATGAACACCATCCCGCCGCTACCACTCAAAAAATCCAAGGCAAAGACCGCAAAGACCAATAAGAAACTCGGTGTTCCTAACCCAATCAAGCCACCGAAAAAGCGGTTTGTTCCCACCTGATCTCACAAGAATTCGCCGGGATTATTACATCCGAACCTAGGCGGCCTTTTGTGTTTTGATCAGACTTCTGGAACGCCTCATATACAGTTCTGAAGTCTTTCGAGTGCTTTTGGGGTTTTAAAAAACTTCATATCCCAATTTCTAAAAGCATCGTCCGCAAGGACGATGCTCTAGCCTTTACAGGAGCAGTTATAGCGGCAGCGGCGTTGCGAACCATCAGCGCGCACACGAGGACCCCTGTGGTGCCAAGAGGTTGATCAGCCGACGATTCTCTGAGCGTCACGGCGCGTGGACCGCCCCAAAGTGGACAACGAGCTGTAGGCAATCAAACGCGACGCCACAAGCTAGGGCAAAGCGTAAACGAAAAAGGCCGCCCGAAGGCGGCCTTTTACATACGTCGGTCGAAGCGACCTCTTACAGCGAGTAAAATTCGATGACGAGGTTCGGTTCCATCTGAACCGGATACGGCACATCGGCCAGCTTTGGGCCGCGGGTAAACGTGCCCTTGAGGGAGCTCAGATCCACGTCCATATATTCAGGGAGATCGCGCTCAGAAGACGCGATGGCTTCGAGAACCAGCGGCAACTCGCGAGATTTTTCCTTCACCTCGATCACGTCACCATCCTGAACCTGAAAGGACGGAATGTTGACTTTTTTACCATTCACACGGATGTGACCGTGGTTTACGAACTGGCGGGCGGCAAAGACTGTTGGGACGAATTTCATGCGATAGATCACTGCATCGAGACGACGCTCAAGCAGCTCAATCAAGTTTTCACCGGTGTCACCACGGCGACGAACGGCCTCGTCATAGTAGCGGCGGAACTGGCGCTCGCCAACATCACCATAATATTTGCGAAGCTTCTGCTTCGCCATCAGGTGGAGGCCGT
>JAPKDV010000174.1 GCA_028822385.1 Alphaproteobacteria bacterium | reverse complement strand
TCGAACCCGCGTAGCTTGCTTTTGAGCGGCTGGGTGACCCAAACATGGTCGAGCCGCCGTCCGCGATCGCCGGCGCGCCAGTCTTTCGAACGATAGCTCCACCAACTGTAGAGCTTTTCTGGCTCTGGCGCGAAATGGCGCACCGCGTCTACCCAGTCGTGGGCAGCCCGCATCTTGTCGAGACGCTCAATCTCGACGGGTGTGTGGCTAACCACCTTGAGCAGTTGCTTGTGTGACCAGACATCGGATACCAGCGGGGCAACGTTTAGGTCACCGACCATGATGCGTTTGGCCCGGGGTGTAGCTGTATCGCGCCACCAGCTTGTGACTTCGTCGAGGAAGGAAAGCTTGTGGGCAAACTTTTCGTTCTTGGCGGGGTTTGGTTCGTCGCCACCCGCGGGGACGTAAAAGTTATGAATTTCTACGCCGCCCTTGATTTTAACGGAGATGTGCCGCGTGTCTTCACGACCACACCAGTTTTCTCCGCCCTTCGCCGTGAACGGCACCTTCGAGAGTATCGCGACACCGTTATAGCCCTTCATCCCACGCATATGGCGATGAGGATAAAGGTCACTCAGGGCCTCATGTGGAAAAAGTTCATCGATCACCTTGGTTTCCTGCAGGCAAACGATGTCTGGTGCCGCCTGTTTTTCAAGCTCCGCAAAGAGCGGCGCGCGCAAGCGTACAGAATTGACGTTCCAGGTCGCGATCCTCATCAGGTGTTAGCGAACCGAGATTTCGATATCGCTCAGCCCGTCAATATGGCCGTGCATCTTGTCACCTGCGAGCACTGGTCCGACGCCGTCCGGCGTGCCCGTGTAGATAAGGTCGCCGGGTGCAAGTGTTACCAGGCTGGACAGATTTGCGATGGTTTCCTGCAGGTTCCAGATCATCAGCTTGAGATCGGAGTCCTGCTTGGTTTCGCCGTTGACCTTTAGCCAAAGATTAGCCTCAGGAAAGTGTCCGACTTCGGAGGCGGGATGAATGTCACCGCAAGGCGCGGACTGATCAAAGCCCTTGCCCATATCCCAAGGCCGGCCCTTTTCGCGATGGGCGATTTGTACGTCACGGCGGGTCATATCGAGGCCGGTTGCATAGCCATAGACGTGATCAAGCGCGTCAACTTCATTGATATCTGCGCCTCCTTTACCGATGGCTGCGACCAGCTCCATCTCAAAATGGAAATTGTTCGTCTGGGGCGGGTAGTCGATGGTGCTGCCGGTTGGTACGACGGCGTCGGCAGGTTTGCAAAAATAGAAAGGTGGGTCGCGTTCGTCGCCACCCATCTCACGGATATGGGCAACATAGTTACGGCCGACGCAGAAGACGCGACGGACCGGGAAACGCTTGCTCTCGCCTACAATGGCGACAGACACCTGCTCGGGTGCCGGAATTACGTAATCCATCCCTGACCTCGTTTGTAAAAAAATACGTTCGGGGCCCTTGTAGTGCGCCTGAGGACAGCTTGTCACCTGCCCGGGCCAACCTGAATGAGAAAAACTCTGAGCGTGCTACTTCGTCAAGCGACGTCCGCGCCCAAACGCGCTAACCCCCGCCTACGAGCGGCATCTCCGAAGGCTTTAAAGAGCGCCCGGTTGAAATCGTGATTTTCGGTTCGGTATTCGGCATGCCACTGGACGCCGATCACGAAACCTGGTGCGTCGGGCATAGATACGCCCTCCACAACTCCGTCTTCGCTAGTTGCTTCGACGACCAGACCGTCTGCCACACGGTTCAGGCCCTGGCCGTGCAGTGAGTTGACGGTAACCCTGTCTCCCTCGATCCCCGCGCGGCTCGCAATATCAGCAAACAACCTTCCCCTGGACAGAATCACCGGATGGCGCGGGCCAAAGCGGGTGGCCATGGTATCGGTCTGGGGCATGCGATGATCGTTGTGGCCTTCGACCTCCCACAAATATGGATGCAAGGAACCACCCAGAGCGACATTAATTTCTTGAATGCCGCGGCAAATTCCGAAGATAGGAAGACCACGTTCGATGGCCTTGCGCGCCAGCGGCAGTGTGGTCGAATCCCGCAGGGGATCGCGATAGGTTTCCGGACGGAACTGCTCACCGTCATAATGGTGCGGCTCGATATTGCTGCGCCCGCCGGTAAGTACCATGCCATCGAGCCGGTTGATCAGGTCGTCCAAGGGGTAGTCGCCGCCATGCTCGTCGTCGCCCATGGTAGGAACCAGAACCGCGATCGCGCCGCTGGCCTCAATCACGGAGGCTACATACTTGTACCCCGTCGCGAGCATGTCGAAGCCGTTGTAGTCCTTTAGCTCGGCGTTCACGCCGACTAGGGGACGAATTGTATCAGTAGGTGGCATGCAAAAACTCGAGCGGGTTCCGGGGTGTTGCCCCCAGAACGGGCGCAAAGGCTAGTCCATAGAAATAGCGATGTTGGGATCGACGGTCGAGAACAATTCGCGGGGGTTCTTGAAGGTCACGCCAAAACGCGGCTCCATTAGCGCGATTTCTACCCGGGCGCCCTGCGCATCAATCACGCGCCACTTAGCCAGCCGTAAGGGCTTGTCCTCGAACATCAGGGTAATCAGGCCCGTATCAGGTGCATCCGTTTGGACCAGCGTGACGCGGAAGGCCATCGCACTACGTTCAAAGTAGGTGATGGTTAGATCACGGGAGAGGCTGATCTTGTCTTCGAGGAAAAATCCGGCCGGTGTTTCGCTGACTGGCAGGAAGGTTGTTTGGTTCAACTCAGTGTCGTGGAACATTAGAATGATGTCACTGGCGACCAGCAGGATGGGCGTCGGCGGTGAGTATTCGATTCGAAGCCGGTTCGGGCGGTCGAGGAAAATATGCCCTTCGGCTATGCCCTGCTCCGAAAACTGTAGGAAGCGACTTTTCATGGTTGTTAGATTATTCAAATAGGTTTCGATCCTCGCAATGTCGGCTCGGTCGCCTTCAGTGAGCACAGCCGGGACTGCATCTGCACTGGCAACATTGGTTATTCCGAAGGCGAGACCTACAAGAATAGCGCCTGTTTGCGCCCAACCCTTAAAATTAAACATGCCTATAGATAGGTCTTTCGCAGGCAAATCGCGAGCACCTAAAAAGGGGCTTGGCGTGTTAGTGTTGTTCAACCGCTGTGGTCGCGGACCAGCACCTCGCGTTTGCCGACGTGGTTAGCTTGGCCTACTACGCCTTCTTTTTCCATTTGCTCTATGATCCGGGCGGCGCGGTTGTAGCCAATCTGCAGGTGGCGCTGGACGAAGCTGGTGGAGGCTTTCTGTTCCCGGGCCACCAGTGCAATGGCCTGATCGTAGAGTTCGTCGCCGCTGGATTCACC
>JAPKDV010000173.1 GCA_028822385.1 Alphaproteobacteria bacterium | reverse complement strand
CCAGCCTTTTCGTGAACGCTCGCAATGCCGGCGTGCCTATCTCGGTGCTGGTCGAACTCGTCCGTATCTTTAGCTTTGACGTTGATTTCCAACGCGACATCTGGCGCGACGACAAGTTCGAAGTGATGTTTGAACGCCAGCGCAATAAAGATGGCGACGTCGTCAACAATGGCAAAATTCTCTACGCTAAGTTGGCCCTGCGTGGCACCGAGCTACCCCTCTATAGCTTCAATAATTCGGAAGGGAATATCGACTATTTCAATGAAAAGGGAGAAGGCGTCCGCAAGGCGTTGATGAAAACGCCTATTGATGGCGCGCGTCTTTCGTCACGCTTCGGCAAACGCAAACACCCTATTCTCGGCTATACGCGAAAGCATTCAGGAGTCGATTTCGCAGCTCCCAAGGGCACCCCTATCTACGCCGCTGGCGATGGTAGCATCGTGACAGCCGGCACCAAAGGTGGCTACGGAAAATACATAAAAATACGCCATAACAGCACCTATTCTACAGCCTATGCCCATCTTAATGCATATGGCCCCGGCATCCGTCGGGGCAAGCGGGTGCGTCAAGGGCAGGTGATTGGATATGTAGGAACCACGGGCCGTTCAACAGGCCCGCATCTCCACTATGAGGTCCATCGCGGAGGTAGGCAGATCAATCCACTTACATTGAAACTGCCCAGCGGTGAGAAGCTCAAAGGTAGTCGCCTAGCGTCATTCCTGAATCACCGCGGAACGCTCGACAAGGAATACGTCGCTTTAGCAGGCCCACAGTTCGTCGAAGATACAAACGGCGCTTCGGAAAAACTACTTACGGATTAAACTGCTGTTGTGAGTTGCTAGCCAGTGAGAGAAATTGCGCTCATTCGCCAGAGCGGGCTCTGTAGGTTTGAGTAAACGCAGACATTGTGCAAACCCTCAGCCACCAACCTATCCAGAAAGGTTACGAACAGCAGCAGCACTCGCTGGATAGCGCCCGGCCAAAACCAGCAGCGCGGTCGAAGAGAGGTTTTCTTCAACCAAATTTCTCTCAGTTCTGACGTCAGCCTGTAATCGATATCTGTTAAGCGGCTTCGGCCTGCACCACCTCGCCATCAATGACCAAGCCGTCGTCTCCTGCGGATACATTCACCGTATCCCCATCGGAGATGGCGCCTTCTAGGATGCGCGTGGCCAGCGGGTTTTGCAGATGACGCTGGATCACCCGATTGAGCGGACGTGCCCCATAAGCCCGATCATAACCCGCATTGGCTAACCATTTGGTGGCTGCATCATCTAACTCGAGCGCTATCTTCCTGTCTTCCAGCAGACCGCGCAAATGCCCCAACTGAATTTCAACGATATCGGACATTTGTTCGCGTGTGAGCCGGTGGAACAGCAGAATTTCATCCAGACGGTTCAGAAACTCCGGTCGGAATGCGCCGCGCACCACACCCATAATTTGTGCGCGCGCGAGATCGGAATCATCGCCTTCAGACTGATTTTCCAGATGTTCGCTGCCCAGGTTGGACGTCAGAATGATCAGCGTGTTCTTGAAGTCGACCGTGCGGCCCTGACCATCTGTCAGACGTCCGTCATCGAGCACCTGCAGCAGGATATTAAATACATCAGGGTGCGCTTTTTCGACTTCATCAAACAGGATGACCTGAAAGGGACGACGGCGCACAGCTTCGGTCAATGCACCACCTTCGTCATATCCGACATATCCAGGAGGCGCACCAATCAGACGCGAAACCGAATGCTTCTCCATGTATTCCGACATGTCCATCCGGACCATCGCTTGCTCATCACCGAACAGAAACTCGGCCAGTGCCTTGGTCAGTTCCGTCTTGCCGACACCGGTCGGGCCGAGGAACAGAAAAGAACCCATCGGCCGACTGGGATCCTGCAGACCAGCACGCGCACGGCGGACGGCGTTCGAAATTGCCGAAACCGCTTCGTCCTGCCCGATCACGCGTGCGCTCAGGCCTTGCTCCATCTCAAGCAGTTTCTCGCGCTCACTTTCGAGCATCTTGTCGACGGGCACGCCAGTCCAACGAGATACGATCCCGGCCACATGCGCATCGGTGACCTCTTCCTCAAGCACGTTACCATCGGGTGCTTCGTCGGCTGCGACGATTGCGCGCTCCAATTCCGGAATCAGGCCATAGGCAAGTTCGCCAGCCTGCTGCAAATTGCCGTCGCGCTGGGCCTGTTCAAGCTCTTGGCGTGCACCGTCCAGGCGCTCCTTGATCTTCTGGGTTCCGGCGAGCCTTTCCTTCTCTGCCTGCCAGACTGAAGTCAAATCTGCCGAACGGGATTCGAGACCAGTGAGTTCATCATTCAGAATCTCTAGGCGATCCTTTGATGCGGTATCATTCTCCTTCTTCAGAGCCTCACGTTCGATCTTTAGCTGGATGATGCGACGGTCGAGCTCATCGATCTCTTCGGGCTTGGAATCAACCTCCATGCGCAAACGGGATGATGCCTCATCGACAAGGTCGATTGCCTTATCGGGAAGGAACCTATCGGTGATATAACGGTTGGACAAGGTTGCAGCCGAGACCAGCGCAGAATCGGTGATCCGCACACCGTGATGCAGCTCGTATTTTTCTTTCAATCCACGCAGGATCGAAATTGTGGCAGCCACGTTTGGCTCTGATACGAAGACCGGCTGAAAACGGCGCGCCAGCGCGGCATCCTTCTCCACATGCTTTCGATATTCATTTAAAGTTGTTGCGCCAACGCAGTGAAGTTCACCACGCGCCAGAGCTGGCTTGAGCATATTCGAGGCGTCCATCGAACCCTCGGCCGCACCAGCGCCCACAATCGTGTGCATCTCGTCGATGAACAGCACCACTTCACCAGCTGCTGCACTCACCTCTTCAAGCACGGCTTTCAGTCGCTCCTCAAATTCACCGCGGAATTTCGCCCCGGCGATCAGTGTTCCCATATCGAGCGAAAGGAGTTTTTTATTACTCAGGCTCTCTGGTACATCCCCATTGACGATACGCAAGGCGAGGCCTTCGACGATGGCAGTCTTGCCAACACCGGGCTCGCCGATCAGCACGGGATTATTCTTCGTACGTCGCGAGAGAACCTGGATTGTGCGGCGAATTTCCTCATCACGCCCGATGACCGGATCGAGCTTACCTTCACGCGCAGCCTGCGTTAGGTCACGCGTGTATTTCTGCAAAGCCTCATAGCCGTTCTCCGCTGTCGCGGAGTCTGCAGTCCGCCCTTTGCGAATTGCGTTGATCGCTTCGTTCAAGGATTGGGGCGTTAAACCAGAATCAGCTAAAATTTTGGCAACTTTGGTACCAGAAGCCAGTACAAGCGCAAGAAAAAGTCGTTCCACCGTAACAAAACTATCTCCCGCTTTC
>JAPKDV010000003.1 GCA_028822385.1 Alphaproteobacteria bacterium | reverse complement strand
CCACCGCCTTGCGACATCTGCCGCAGCAAAGCGTGCCGTCCGAAGTCGTGGTCCCAGGCCTGCTGGATGGCTTACGCAATGTGAACCGCCTTGTAGACATGGCCGCCGGGCGCCGCCGTGAAAAAATGCGTGTCATTGGGCGCGCGGCAGGGAGCCGGCACGCCGGACAATACTGAGTGGACGCACGCCGCGAGAACGGCGCCAGTGAGGCAAGAGCAGGGTCGCGCATAGCGGTGGTGCTCAAGGGTTACCCACGGCTGTCCGAAACATTCATTGCGCAGGAATTGTATGGGCTCGAAGAGCGGGGCCACACACTGGACATCCAGTCTCTGCGGCAACCCTATGACCCGGAAACCCACCCGATCCATGATGAAATCGTCGCCACGGTAAATTACCTGCCTGAATATCTGTGGCGCGCGCCATTCCGCGTGCTGGGGTGCTGGTGGAAAGTACGCAAATTGCCAGCCTACCACACAGCACTGCGAGCCTTCCGCGAAGACTTCCAACGGGACCGAACCCCCAATCGCATCCGTCGGTTCGGGCAGGCCTGCGTACTCGCCCATGATCTGCACGCCGAGACCGGGATGATCTATGCGCATTTCCTGCACACCCCGGCTTCGGTGGCGCGCTACGCCGCAAAAATCCGTGCGCTTCCCTTTACAATCTCAGCCCATGCCAAGGACATCTGGACGACCCCGGACTGGGAAAAGCGGGAGAAGATTGCAGACGCCGAATGGCTGACCACCTGTACCCGCTACGGTGCCGATCACTTGCGCGAACTTATGGGAGCGGATGTAGCCAAGGTGCGCCTCCACTATCACGGCCTTGATTTCGCACGTTTTGCTGATGCCACAAACGGTGTGCCCGCCAACCTGGATGGCCCTGTCCGCATCGCCTCGGTCGGACGGGTGGTCGAGAAAAAGGGCTACGACGACCTTCTCGATGCCCTGGCCCGGCTTCCTGATGATCTCGAATGGCGCTTTGAACACATTGGCGGTGGTGATCTGGAAAAAAATATGACTGCGCGCGCGACGCGCCTTGGCCTGTCGCAACGTATCATCTGGCATGGGCGCAAGCCGCAGCGTGACGTGAAGGCGCTGCTCGCCAATTCAGATATCTTCGTTCTTGCGAGCAAAATTGCGACCGATGGCGACCGCGATGGCCTACCGAACGTGCTGATGGAAGCCCAGGCGGTTGGGGTGGCCTGTATCTCCACAGACGTGTCTGCCATTCCCGAGCTCATCAGGGACGGCGAGACCGGACTTCTCGTCAACCCGGGAGATTCTGAGGCGCTTGCCGGTGCCATCGCACAACTCGCAGCTAATCCCAGTCAGCGCCGCAGTCTGGCCGCGGCGGGCAGCCTACGCGTACGAACGGAGTTCGACCTGCGCGACGGAATCGACGCCATTTCGAACGCGTTGGCCAGTGACGCCCTAAACCCGACGCAGGCGGCGGCCTGACATGCGTGTCGCGTTCTACGCCCCGATGAAACCGCCCGATCACCCGGTGCCCTCAGGGGACCGGCATCTCGCGCGCCTGTTCATGGCTGCGTTACGTCACGCCGGGCATACCCCCGAACTGATCTCACATTTTGTCACCCGCGACGGACATGGTGATCCGGTGCGGCAGGCACGGCTCAAGTCACTCGGGGACAAGCTCGCCGAACGCCTGATCCGGCAATTGCGCACGCGGCCGATCGAAGAACGACCGATGGCCTGGATGACCTATCACCTCTATCACAAGACACCGGACTGGCTGGGTCCGCGCATCGCAGATACCTTCAACATTCCCTATCTGATCGCCGAAGCCTCGACCGCTCCCAAGCAAGCCGGCGGACCGTGGGATATTGGCTATCGGGGCGCCAACGCCGCCATCGCCCGGGCGGATGCCATCCTCACCCTCAACAGTGATGACTGGGACTGCCTGCAACCGGTCGCGCAGGAACCTGTCCTGCACCGTCGACTGCTGCCCTTTGTCGAGGCCTCCATCTATGACGACGCGATGTCCCGACGTGCCAGCTTGCGCGCAGCCCACGCCAAACATGGCGGCTGGTCCAACGACACCGTGCTGCTGCTTGCCGTGGGAATGATGCGGGCGGGCGCAAAGGAAAGCTCCTACGCGCAGCTCGCCGAGGCCCTGAAACAGTTACCCGGAGACAACTGGCATCTGCTTGTTGCGGGTGACGGGCCGCGACGAGAAACCATCGCGCAGATGCTGGAGACCGCCGCACCTGGGCGCGTCACCTTGCTGGGTGTGCTTGAATCCAGCGAACTTGCCAAAGTCTACGCAGCCAGCGATATGCTTATTTGGCCCGCTGTAGACGAAGCTTTCGGCATCGCCCTTCTGGAGGCCCAGGCCGCCGGATTGCCGGTGATCGCAAGCAAGCAGCGGGGCGTTCCCGATATTGTCGCCTCCGGCATCACCGGGCGATTGCCGCCACCCGACGATATCGATGCCTTTGCGAAGGCCATCGGAGGCCTGATCGACGACCCGGAAACACGCGCCCGCATGGGCAGCGCTGCGGCCCGACGCGTGCGCGAACAATATGACATACCCGTCGCAGCCGAGCGGCTCGACGCCACCCTGAAAACCGTCACCATGGTTGTAAAATCGACATGACCCAACTCGTATTTTTGCGCCACGGTCTGACCCAATGGAATGTCGAACGACGCCTTCAAGGCCGCCGGGATATCCCGTTGAACGATGACGGGCGCGAGATGGTTGCCGCATGGCGCCTGCCCAGCCACCTCATCAACTGTCCGATTGTTGCCAGCCCGCTGATCCGGAGCATGGAAACAGCCGAGATTCTCAAATCTGGCCATCCCGAGCTCGGCGCGATCGAAACCGACCAGCGCCTGATGGAGAAATCCTGGGGCATCTGGGAAGGCCGCAACCTGCACGAGATGGAAACCACCGAAGGCGACAACGCCCATGATCCGGCTCACCGTCCGGAAAACGGTGAAAGCCGCCGGGACATGCTGGGCCGTATTGGTGAATTTCTGGCTGATGCCGCACAACAGGATGGCCCACGCATCGTCGTCACCCATCGCGGGGTGATCCGCACGGTTTACGGGATCGCCACCGGCTGGAACCTCTCGGGCGAAACCCCCGACGAGATGTCGCGACGGCGCGGGCAAGTCTTCGAGGCGACCGCCGACGGCTCGGCCACCATTGAACAACTCAACCTTCCTCTCAAAGGCTGAGGGTGGCAAGAGCCAGCTAATGAACACCCGCCCCAAAATTCTCTTCTATGTTCAGCACCTGCTCGGCATCGGCCATTTGATGCGTGCGGGCACGCTTACGCGAGCGCTCGAGGCCAACGGGTTCGAGGTGACGCTAGTTTCGGGAGGTACAGCTGTGCCTGGATTTGTATCCGGTGCCACCCGGTTCGAACAACTCTCCCCGACACGCGCGACTGACAAGTTTTTTAAAGTTCTGGTTGATAAACACAACCAACAAATCGACGATGTGTGGAAGGCGGCCCGCACCGCGCAACTGTGCGGAATTTTCGCCCAGACCCAGCCGGACATTGTTATGATTGAGCTATTTCCCTTTGGGCGCCGCCAGATGCGTTTCGAGATCGAACCCCTACTCAACGCCGCGCGCACGGCCGGTACACCGCGCCCCCTGATAGTCTCTTCCGTGCGTGACATTCTTGTGGAGCCCGGCAAGCCTGAACGGGTCGACGAGATGGTCGAGCGCGTTCGTCGCTATTTCGATCTGGTACTCATCCACGGCGACCGCAGCTTTATCGCTTTTGACAAAACCTTCCCGCGCATGTCCGAGATCACAGACATCTCCCGTTACACCGGCTATGTCGCCGATGTATCGCTGCCGCGCGACGCGAAAGGCCCGGGAGCAGGCGAAGTGATCGTCTCTACCGGCGGCGGCGCGGTTAGTGACGACATGCTCCAGGCCGCTATTGATTCACGCGCTGCTTCATCCTTGTCCGACACGCCCTGGCGGGTACTGGTCGGCCACAATCTTCCCGAAGCCGAGTTCGCAGCCTATCGCGACAGCGCGCCCGATGGCGTCACCGTAGAGCGGTCACGCCCCGACTTCCGACAGCTACTTTCCAATTGCACCCTGTCGATCTCGCAAGGCGGCTACAACACGGTGATGGAGGTTCTGGCCGCGGGCACCCGCGCCGTCTGCATCCCCTATGCCGGCGGACTCGAAAGCGAACAGACGTTGCGTTGCAGTCTGCTGACAGAGAAAGGCGCGCTTGAAATCGTCGAGCCCGGAGCCGTTACGGCCGAGAATGTTGCCCGGGCGATCGCGCGCGCCATGGCCCGTCCGGACCGAATTTCAGCACCTGTAGACATGGCCGGGGCCGAAAACACCGCTGCGATGCTTCGCCAAGCCCTGAATCAACATCGAAATATCGAAAATGGGACCGAAACTGGCGAAATGGTGGTTAACCCCGACGCCTGATCCCGCTACTGTGCATACAAGAAGACGATATGGGTTGAGGGGCTCGAATAGGCTGGGAGAGTTGTAAAGACACATGGCCTTGGCGATGACCAAAGGCGCGCACGAGCCGGCAACGGCTTGGGAAGCCCTCACGCGCGAGCTCGACCTCTGGACGGAGGACGGGCGCACCGCCACTTTCTGGTGGCGTGATGACGATGCGGCTGACCACACGCAAGCGCTTGAAAACCTGCTGGACCTGCGCAACACGCTCGACGTGCCGCTGGCGCTTGCAGTTGTGCCCGCGCACGCGACCTCCGCATTGCGCACCCTTTTGCTATCTGCCGAGAATTTTTCGGTGCTGCAGCACGGCTATGCGCACACCAATTTTGCCGAATACGGCGCGCGCAAGATCGAACTCGATGACAGTCGACCCGCAGCCTATGTGATCGGTGATCTCGCGACCGGGACCCAGGCGCTCGAAAGCTTTCCCGGTTTCCTCCCGGTTCTGGTTCCCCCATGGAACCGCATTGCACCCCATCTGATCCCGTTTCTTCCAGAGCTCGGATTTCGCGGCCTGAGCACGCTGGGCCCCCGCCCACGCCTTTCACCGATAACGGGTGTGCGTGCCAACAATGTGCATATCGATATCGTCGACTGGCGGGGCAAACAAACCGGAGCTCCCGTTGGCTTTCTGGGCCAGGACAATATTCTCGGCGCTGCCTGCGCCCATCTTGAGGCCCGGCGCACCGGCACAGCGGACGCCGATGAAGCAACCGGCTTGATGACCCATCACGCGGTCATGGAAACGGAATCGAAAGAGTTTGTGCGCAAGTTTGTCGAATACACGAAGCATCATCCAGCCGCCCAGTGGCTGTCGGCCGAAAAGGTCTTTCCCGCCGCATGAGTACGCATCGTTATCATCGCCGCGATCTCAACGCGGATTTGCTGCGCGCTAGCCTCGGTGTGGCCGCCTGCGTCACGCCGATGTTCTTCATCGAGCCCGGCGCAACGGCCACTTATGTGCTGGCCGTACCCGCGGCTTTTTTTGGTTTGTTTGGCCTGCGCACCCGGCTCCACACACGCACCATAGTCACCCTCGACGATGACACGATCGAGATGACCGGCTGGACGTCGGCGCGAATCACCTGGAACGATCTGGATGCACTCAAGCTGTCCTACTTCTCTACCCGGCGCGACCGGGAAGCGGGTTGGATGCAACTAACCCTGCGGGCAGGCGGGCAGAAGATCGCGCTTCATTCCACCCTCGAGGGATTTGAAGACATCTGCCGGCACGCGTTCCGCGTGACCCAGACCCGTGACATCGAACTTTCTGATGCCACTGCACGCAACCTTGCCGTTATCGGCCTGGGAGTGGGCGATGCGATACAGCATAACGAAACCCCCGCTGCATTAAGCGGCTGGGGCAACCCAGCGGATTGGCGCCGATGAACGACCTTCTTTCCGTACGCGACCTCAAGGTCGAATTTACCGTCCACGGCGAACAAATTCGCGCTGTCGACGGCGTCTCCTTCCGCATCCGTCCGGGCGGGACGACAGCCCTCGTTGGGGAATCCGGCTCAGGTAAATCGGTCTGCAGTCAGGCGATCATGGGCATTCTTCCCAATATAGGATCGGTTGCCGGCGGTGAAATTCTTTTCACCGACCCGAATAGTGACGGCACACCCGTCGATCTGGCAAAGCTCGACCGCGACGGACCGCAGATCCGCGCCATCCGCGGCGGCCGGGTCTCGATGATCTTCCAGGAACCGATGACCTCCCTTTCGCCACTCCACACGATCGGCGATCAAATCAGCGAAGCGCTGCACCTGCATCGCAAGATCGACAAGCCAGCGGGTCGGGAATTGTCTACAGACATGCTGCGACTGGTCGGGTTCCCCGGTCCGGCGCGCGCGATGAAAACCTATCCGTTCGAATTATCCGGTGGGTTACGCCAGCGCGCCATGATCGCCATGGCGCTTGTCTGCCGACCCGCACTTCTCATCGCCGATGAGCCGACCACCGCGCTCGACGTGACTATTCAGGCGCAGATACTAAAATTGATCAAGGACCTACAATCCGAACTGGGCATGGCCGTGCTTATGATCACCCACGATCTGGGTGTGGTGGCCAATGTCGCAGAGGAGGTCGTAGTGATGTTCCGCGGCAAGGTAATGGAAAGCGGCAGTCTCAACGCGATCTACAAAAATCCCAGTCACCCTTATCTCAAAGCCCTGCTGAATGCCGTGCCGCGTTTCGGCCTCAGGGAGGGTGAAAGGCTAGTGCCGCTGCGCGAGATCAAGGCGGAAACCGGAAACATGCTCAAACCCGATGAGGATCGTGTTCGGGACCGCGCGGAAGGCCCTCTATTGCGGGTCGAAAATCTCTCCAAGAGTTTCACAATCCGCAAAGGCAGCTATTTCGGATCGAAGGAATCGCGCGAGGTTCTTGCCGTTGATGATGTGAGCTTCGAGATCGCACGCGGCGAATGTCTCGGTCTCGTAGGTGAATCCGGCTGCGGCAAGACCACCACGTCCAAATTGGTGATGCGGGCCCTGAGCACCGACAGTGGGGCCATCACTTTCTTCGAGGGCGGTCAGCCTGTTGATGTGCTGGCGTTGAAAAATCGGGAACTCAAGGATTTTCGTCGCCGGGTCCAGTTCATGTTCCAGGACCCCTTCGGCTCCCTCAACCCGCGCATGACCGCGTTCGCAATCATCTCCGAACCACTGGTCATCCACAACATCGGCACCACGGAAACCCGCGCAGACACCGTGCGCGAGCTGATGCGGCTTGTGGGTCTGGACCCGCGCTTCCTGAACCGCTACCCCCACAGCTTCTCCGGCGGACAGCGCCAGCGCATCGGGATCGCCCGGGCGCTTGCCCTAAAACCCGATCTGCTGATTTGTGATGAGCCGGTCAGCGCGCTCGACGTTTCGATTCAGGCGCAAATTCTGAACCTGCTCAAAGACCTGCAGTCCGAGCTTGGGCTGACCTATCTGTTCATCAGTCACAATCTGGCCGTGGTCGATTACATCGCCGACCGGATCGCAGTGATGTGTGCCGGACGGCTGGTCGAGTTGGCGCCCAAGGACGTGTTGTTCCGTAACCCGGCACACCCTTATACCCGCGCGCTTCTCTCCGCTGTGCCGGAGCCCAATATCGAGAAGAAGCTGGATCTTTCCGGCCTGATGGAAGATCGCGCATCTGATCCCACCAACTGGCCGGCCCCTTTCACCATCGACAGCACGAGCCAGCCAAGGCTTGTCGAGCTTGCAGATGGACATTTTGTACGTGCCGATCCTGATCGCGGCGCACTCCCGGAGGTCGCCTGACATGAACCCTAGGATCATCATCGCAGCTCTTGGCCTAACCGCCTTGGTTGCAACTTCACCAACACCGGGTCAGGCCTTCGAACAGGCGCCCACACTAAAGGCCAGAGTCGACGTCGGCAAACTGCCGCCACTCGACCAGCGCCTGCCCAATCCACCCCGTGTTGTGGGGGCTGAAGCTGTCGGTACATATGGCGGCGACCTGCGCATCGCAATGGCCCGCTCACGCGATACGCGCCTGATGACGGTCTATGGATATGCCCGCCTTGTCGGCTATGACCGCTCCTACAATCTAGTCCCCGACATCCTGGAATCCTTCGAAAGTGAGAGCGACAAGGTCTTCACGCTGACCCTGCGTAAGGGACATAAATGGTCAGACGGTCACCCGTTCACGACCGAAGATTTCCGTTACTGGTGGGAGGATGTGGCCAACAATATCGAACTGGCGCCGCTTGGCCCGCCGGCGTTGCTGAAGGTTGATGGGGAAGTCGCCAAGGTTGAGATTATCGACGTACGCACGATCCGCTTCAGCTGGTCCAAGCCCAACCCGTTCTTCTTGCCGGCCATGGCCGGACCACGCCCACCCTTCATTTTCCGCCCGGCGCATTACCTTAAAGAGTTCCACAAAAAATATGCTCGCCCCGACGAGCTGGATGCGCACATCAAGAAACGCCGCATGCGCGGCTGGGGCCCGCTGCACAACAGCCGGGACAATCTCTACGATATGGACAACCCGATGCTGCCCACCCTGCAGCCCTGGTTCAACACCATTCGCCCACCGGCCCAGCAATTCGTGTTCGTGCGCAACCCGTATTTCCACCGGGTCGATAGCTCTGGCAATCAGCTGCCTTATATCAACCGCGTGCTGATGAACATTTCCGACGGGAAGTTGATTCCGGCAAAAGCCAGCGCCGGAGAGATTGATTTGCAAGCCCGCAGCCTGTTCATGAGCCACTTCACGTTTCTCAAACTGGCAGAAGCAAGAGAAGATTTCAAAACCCGGTTGTGGGAAACCGCACAGGGTGCGCGGATTGCGATTTACCCGAACATGCATGTGGCCGATCCGGTCTGGCGTGAGTTGTTCCGCGAACGTGATTTTCGGCACGCCCTCAGCCTTGCGATCGACCGTGAGGAAATCAACGAGGTGATTTATTTCGGTCTAGCCAAGGCTTCGAACAACACGGTTCTGGATCGCAGCCCGCTCTTCAAGGATGTGTACCGAAACAAATGGGCCCGGCTGGATCTCGACGAAGCCAATGCCCTGTTAGATGGACTGGGGCTTACAGAACGTGAGCGCGACGGCGTCCGATTGCTGCCAGACGGTCGACGGATGGAGATTGTGGTCGAAACCGCCGGTGAAGAAACCGAGCAAACCGATGTCCTCGAACTGATCCACGACACCTGGCTCGAGATCGGCATCAAGATTTTTACCCGTCCGTCCCAGCGTGAGGTTTTCCGGAACCGTATTTTCTCCGGCGAGACCCAGATGAGCGTCTGGTCCGGTATCAACAACGGCATTGTCACAGCCGGTATGAGCCCCTTCGAGTTCGTGCCGAGCCAGCAGGTGCAGTACCAGTGGCCGAAATGGGGACAGTATTACGAAACCGGCGGCAGAGCCGGAGCTCAGATCGACATCCCCGAAGCGCAGGAGCTTTTCAAGCTATTCAAGCTCTGGCAAACGATTGAAGAACCCGCAAGACGCGCAGAAATATGGACGCGCATTCTGGAAATCAACGCCGAAGAAACCTACACGATCGGCGTTGTGTGCTGCACGCGCCAGCCCGTCGTGGTGTCAGACAATCTGAAGAATGTGCCGCTGGAGGCCATCTATGCCTGGGACCCCGGCTCACATTTTGGGATTTACCTACCCGACACCTTCTATTTTGACGACTTGGCAGGACGCTAGATTATGCTTCGCTATATCGCCCTTCGCCTGCTGGTGATGATTCCAACACTGCTCGCCGTCAGCGCGATCGTCTTCCTGATCATCCAGTTGCCCCCCGGCGACTATCTAGAGACGCTGATAGCGGAAATGCAGTCCCGCGGTGAGGCCGTCGACCAGAACCAGATCGCCGCCCTGCGGCAGGCCTACGGCCTAGATGACTCGGCGGTGCAGCAATATTTCTCTTGGCTGTTCGGGCTTCTGCAAGGTGATTTCGGATGGTCGTTTGAGCACAACCGCCCTGTCTCGGAACTGATTGGCCAGCGCATCCTGCTGACCTTTGTCGTCACCTTCTCCACCATCCTGTTCATTTGGGTGGTGAGCTTCGCGATCGGCACCTATGTCGCCACCCGCCAGTACAGCGTCTCGGATCACGCCGCGACCCTGATCGGCTATCTGGGATTGGCCACGCCAAACTTCCTGCTCGCGCTCGTACTGATGTATTTCGCCAACCAGTGGTTCGACACATCAATCGGCGGGATCATGGATGACGAGTACCGCAATCAACCATGGTCCTGGGGCAAGATGCTTTCGGTTCTCGAACATCTGTGGATTCCGGTGATCGTCATCGGCACCTCGGGCACGGCAGGCATGATCCGTCGTCTGCGCGCCAATCTGCTCGACGAACTACAAAAGCAATATGTCGTCACAGGTCGGGCCAAAGGCCTGCACCCGCGCAAGCTGCTCTGGAAATACCCGTTACGGGTGGCGCTTAATCCGTTCATCGCAGATATCGGCTCAATCCTGCCCGAAGTTATTTCCGGCTCGGCGGTGGTTGCGGTTGTCCTTAATCTAGATATTACAGGCCGCATGCTGCTCGACGCCCTGCGCGCCCAGGACATGTTCTTGGCCGGATCTTTCCTGATGTTCCTCGCCACGCTTGTGGTGATAGGCACCCTGCTTTCCGATCTTGCGCTCGCCGCCCTTGACCCACGTATTCGTCTTAGTGGCGGGAACACACGATGACCGAAACCAAAGACCCTCGCGACCCCGAAGCGCTGGACGAAATTCCGCACTTCGTATCCAAGGAGCCTTTCAACCCGGACGCCGAAGTTGTCCTCACTGCGGAGCAGGAAAAATATTATATGGCTGGCCAGTGGCAGCTGATGTGGTGGAAACTGCGCCGGCACAAGATCGCCGTAGCGGCCGGCGTTTTCCTGTTGTTGATGTACCTGGTCGCCATGTTCGCCGAAGTCGTGGCTCCTTATGAGCTGCAACATCGTGACGTGCGCCACACCTTTGCGCCACCTCAGGGTATCCATCTATTCCATGACGGCAAGCTGGTCGGCCCGTTTGTCTACGGGTTCAACTCCAAGCGTGACCCCGAGACCCTGCAGAAGATCTACACACCCGACATGAACAAGGTAAACCGTATTAGGTTCTTATGTTCAGGCGGCTATCGCGGGTCAGAGTTTGAATTTTGGGGCCTGTTCAGAGGTGACTTTCACCTGTTCTGCCCCGAGAATAACAGAAAGCCGGTGTTTCTTCTTGGGACGGATCGGCTGGGCCGAGACATGTTCTCCCGCGTCATTTACGGCTCACGCATTTCCTTGACCATAGGGCTGATCGGAATTGTGCTTAGCTTTTCGCTGGGGATAGTGATTGGCGGCGTAGCCGGGTTCTATGGCGGACTAGTCGACAACATTGTCCAGCGCGTGATCGAAGTCCTTAAATCTTTCCCACGATTGCCGCTCTGGATGGCATTATCCGCGGCACTCCCCGCAAAATGGTCACCCGTCAATATCTATTTCGGAATCACACTGATTTTAGCGATGCTCGACTGGCCATCACTGGCGCGCGCAGTGCGATCTAAACTGCTGTCCCTGCGTGAAGAAGACTTTGCAGTCGCGGCCAATTTAATGGGCGCCAGTACAAAGCGCATTATTGGTAAGCACCTGGTCCCTAGTTTTTCGAGCCATCTGATAGCATCTGCCAGTCTGGCCATCCCTGAAATGATTCTCGGGGAAACAGCGTTGAGCTTCCTTGGGCTGGGTTTGCGGCCCCCAGTCACCAGCTGGGGAGTTTTGCTCAATGAGGCGCAAAACATTCAGGTGGTGGTGCTCTATCCTTGGCTCATGGCACCGATGATCCCAGTAATCCTTGTGATCCTTGCCTTCAACTTTCTTGGTGACGGATTGCGGGACGCCGCAGACCCCTACAAGTAGATATAGTTACATTTTTTCAACGGAGTTGAAGACCAAAAGACAAACCAGAGGACGGCACCTTCTGGGGCTAGATCCGGTCACCGAATAAGATCCTGGCTCAGCTCAAAGCCCTAGCAATAGCGGTCGAGATGCGTTCACATCTCTTAAGGTGCAGAGACCAATGAGTATTTAAAGAAAACCTACAAGGTAAGCGTAAGGCCTTCACGTGCCATAACGGTGTTTTCGAGTCTGTCCTTTGCGTAACGTTCGATCTTAGTCATGAATTTATCATCATGGGTCGGGCCATGATGGAACGGCACATAGGTTCCCACACCTGCGCGCTCGGCAAGCGCTGCCCCCTCCTGCCATGTCGAATGCCCTCGCCCACGATAGCTCTGATACTCTTCGTCTGTGTAGGTCGTGTCGTAGATGAACACATCTGCACCATCGATCAGAGAGAGGATCTTCTCGTCGTGGGTCCCCTCCACATGTTCTGTGTCGGTCACGTAGCAAATGGTACGGCCACCATACTCTATCCGGTAGCCAGTCGCGCCGTCGCGATGGTTCAGCGCGCAGGTGCGCACCTGCGCGCCACAGGACAACTCAAACGTGTCACCAGCACGAAAGTCATTGAAGTCTTTCCGAGCGGCCATTGAGCCTAACGAAACCGGGAACAGAGGAGCCTTCATCATCATGCCCAGAACCGCTTCGACCGTATTCTCTTCTAAAAATTTTCCGGCCCAGAAGCGTAGATGGGAGCCCTCGTCATAGGCGGGTTCGAAATGCGGCAAGCCAATTATGTGGTCCAGATG
This sequence comes from Alphaproteobacteria bacterium, assembly GCA_028822385.1. GTDB lineage: Bacteria > Pseudomonadota > Alphaproteobacteria > UBA6615 > UBA6615 > JABJAG01. The sequence continues at coordinate 36,254 of JAPKDV010000003.1, read as the reverse complement.
TGTGTGGCTTAAAAGAATATCTACATCGACTGGTGCACCGCTTTCAAACGAAGCCCCAAGGGGGCGAATGCCGGTACCAGCATCCAGAATTACGCGGTTATCACCGCACAGGACTTCAACACACGATGTGTTTCCTCCAAATTCTTTCGTTTCTGGGCCCGGGCACGCGATCGAACCACGGACACCCCAGAAGGTAATAGAAACGCTTTTATTTGTACTCATTGCGCACCTCACCAAGTTCGAATAATTTGATCACAGTCTTGACCATCTCCGCATAAGCCCCTTTTCGTATTCAAGGTGCCGCAACCGATTATTCGAGTGCGAATTATAACCAACTGCATTGCAATTCCCGTGCCATTAGAAAAAACCTAATAATCCATTGAACTAACTATAGAAGATGATTGAGGGCCTCAAAAATTTAGATTCAATCTGCATAAATAATAGGCATGTAAATACTAATGCGCATTTATTAGACATAAATATTCGAGCATTTCTGCCACACGCACATAGCGGAAGCCGCGCCGGCACACGATGGAGCGATGGTGAAAGATAGTAATCTTTCCATGAGGAGCGGGTTAACATAAACCAATAACGCGCCGAAAGTGACGGTCTGATATAGCTCCGCGCCATAAGAAAGTCTGCCCCGAGTAGACTTGAATAGTCAAACACGGCGCTACATGCTTCAGGCCTTGCCGAAACATAGATAAACCCGATGCCTTACCTCGCCACACAGACTACGGACACCAACTGGACAGGCGTTTCCTACGGCATCGTACTGGGATTCATCGCAGCCTATTTTCAATTCAAGGTGCCGCCGGTACTTCCGGTGATGTTCGAACTTTATGGCTACGGGACCTATTCGGCAGGCGGTTTCATGTCAATTTTCGCCGTTGCCGGCATGCTCGTTAGTGTCCGTATCGGGCGCGGGATCCGGCAGAACGGGGCAAAACAATATCTGTTTGCAGCCTTTGCGCTAATGCTAGCTGGTACCGCCATAGGGCTGGGCTGGCCGGAAAGTAGCTATATTATGCTGTTTTCGCGCACTATCGAAGGGTTTGGCGCGGCAGTCCTAGCGGTCTGTATGCCCGCCTTCGCCAATATGAGCGCCGGCCCCAAACATCTGCCTATCATCATTGCGGCTCAGGCGACCTGGATCCCCGTCGGACAGTTGGTGGCCAATATCGTCGCCCAACCATCTGTTGCTGCTGGTTCCTGGCAGCCAGTCTGGGTGTTCGGTGCACTGGTAACCATCCTGATGGCTTTGTGGACTGGCTATATCCTCGCAAAGGGCAAAGTTCCTGGCCTTGCTTCAGTACCCCGCTCACAATCCGCAAATACAAGTCCAGACAAGGGGCCAACAACTGCCTCACCGATGACAAAGCCGGAAAGCCGAGCATTGTGGCTTGCTGCGATACTGTTCTTCCTCTGGCAGGCGCAGTTCACGGCCTATTTCACATGGCTGACAGTTTATCTCGTCGATGTGCGCGGGTTTACGGCCGACGGAGCAGTTTTAACGAACCAGATCCCAGTCGTAGTGTTGCTGATCTTCGCACTTCTCGGTGGTGTACTCCTAAAAACCGGCCTCGGCGTGATTAAACTTCTGACTATGGCGCTAGGCCTACAGACCCTCGGTTGGTTAATGATCCCATTTGCCGGCGAGCCTGCAATCGGTCTCGCAAGTTTAATAGTTTGGGGCATTGCGGCAGGCCTTACGCCAACATCACTTTGGGCACTACCATCAACCCTCCTGGGCGCGCATCGTGCAGGAACCGACGCTTTTGCGGTAGTCCTGACCGGGCGCTACCTAGGTATACTCGCAGGTCCGCTCATCGCCGCGGCGGCGTTTGAGATAACTGGTAACTGGAACTCCGTTCCATACACCTTTGCTGTAATGGCAATAGCCACAATGGCCGGGACAATACTATTTGGGGGCCAGATGCGCGCTGTGCACAGCAAACCTTCCTGAAACCCATCCCGCCTTCTACCTAACCAGTTTGTAGCCGCCGGCCTCTGTGACCAGAATTTGTGCATCCGAAGGATTGGCTTCGATCTTCTGACGCAATCGATAGACATGGGTTTCCAGCGTGTGCGTGGTGACCCCGGCATTGTAGCCCCAGACTTCGCCCAGAAGAGCATCGCGGCTGACAACCTTGCTGCCAGCGCGATACATATATTTGAGGATGGCGCTTTCTTTTTCAGTTAGGCGCACCTTGCGTTCATCTGCACCGACCATGATTTTCTGGGCCGGCCGGAACGTGTAGGGCTCGATAATAAAGACGGCGTCTTCGCTAAGTTCGTGCTGCCGCATTTGAGCGCGCAAACGCGCCAGCAGCACATTTAAACGAAACGGTTTAGCAATATAGTCATTAGCTCCGGCATCGAGCCCTAGGATCTGATCGGCATCGGTGTCGGTGTCATGTCCGGTCAACATAATGATCGGGGCCCTAACCCCGTTTTGGCGCATCAGACGGCAGACTTCGCGCCCATCCATATCCGGCAAGCCTACATCGAGCAGGATCGCATCAAAATATTCACCCTTGGTAACATCCAGCGCATCTGTAGCGCTCGCCGATTCTGTGGTGACAAACTCTTCGTTCAGCCGCAGCTGCTCAGAGAGCAAATCGCGCAGTGCATCGTCAGCATCGATCAGCAGGATCTTCTTGCCCGTCGATGCTTTTGTTCCCACCAAACTCATTGCTTTTTGACCTGTCATCATCCCCGGCGTCGCCTATGCCCCCACCTGAGCGCTGGCCCAAAACACGATATCGTCGCGAATATTCTCTGCCGCCAATTCAGAGCCCAGATAGTACCACGCCACGCCGCTCTTTTCTCGCCGCTCACGCAAAACGCAAAATATTGTGTGGGCCTTTCCACGGACAGCCCCTAGTCTTCGTGGTTTCGTCGAAATACTCACGGTTAAACTCAAACAGCGGAAAGTAGATATTTTCGTCTGCGCTTTCATAGATCTCGCTTTCAGCGAGGACGACGACGTTCCAGATTGCCTGAGTCATGATTGTGCCCTCCGGTCATTCACAGACGTGGCATCATAGAACTTTAAAACAAGAGGGTACGGGTGTCTTAAGGTTATCATATTCTATCACGTTCCGGAGAGCGCGAACGGTGTCTTTGTCGTTTAACCCCCATTGCCGCGCGCTTGGGCTTGGCGCATATTCAGGCCTGTTTCCTCTGTTGCCCAGTGATCATGAGCCAGCTGCCAAATACCCTGCAACCTGTTGAACGAGCCATCGGCGATCTACGCCGCGGTGCCACTATCGTACTGCTTGCCGATGACCACGCCCTTCTCGTTCAGGCAGCTGAAGGTACAACGGCCGCCTATCTCGCGCGCATTTCGAGCCTCTCCAAATCAACTCCAGCCCTGTTGCTGACCGCGCGCCGCGCAGCCCTGCTCAACCTGACCGAACAGGCTGAAGGGGCGGTGCGCCTTTCTCTGGCAGGCGGTATTACCGCGGACACTGTGCGTATGATGGCTGACCCCGCCAGCCCCCAATCCGGACCACCGCCCGCACCGGTCTCTATCTCAGATATCAATCCGACAACCTTACCCGGCACGGCCGAAACTGGCGCGATCGAACTGCTCAAGCTGGCCTGCCTGTTGCCCGCCGCAGTGGTTGCCCCCGTCCCCGCAGAGCGGCTGGAATATCTCTCCGCCTGGGCGGAAAATCAGGCGCTCCTGACCGTTGAGCTCGACCATGTGCTCAACTATCAGGAGATTGAGGCCCGCACCCTGGTACGTGTGGGCCAAGCACGTGTGCCACTCGAGGTTAGTGAAGATGTGGAAATTATCGCCTTCCGCCCGACGGATGGTGGGCGAGAACATCTGGCTCTTGTGATAGGCAAGCCGGATCACTCGAAACCCGTGCTCGTGCGCCTTCATTCAGAATGCTTCACCGGGGATCTGCTGGGTAGTCTACGCTGCGATTGCGGCGACCAGCTGCGCGGCGCGATCGCGGAGATAGGCAAACAAGGCGGCGGCATCGTACTGTATCTTGCCCAAGAAGGCCGCGGTATCGGCTTGGTCAACAAACTTCGGGCCTATACCCTTCAGGATGAGGGTTTCGATACCATCGACGCCAATCAGCAGCTCGGGTTTGACGCAGACGAGCGGATCTACCGTCCAGCGGCGGAAATGCTACACCAGTTGGATATTTCAGATGTGCGTCTGATGACCAACAATCCGGATAAGGTCGCAGCATTACTTGAGCTAGATATCACCGTCAGTGATAGAGTTCCCCACGCCTTCCCATCCAATGTGCACAACGAATTCTATCTAGCGACAAAGAAGGACCGTGCCGGTCATTTGTACTAAGCCGCGGGCAGTTTATTAACCATATATATCTCATTGTAACCAAATGATGGTTTAGGGTTTAGTGCTTTTATAGCGCGACGCGATGCTTACATTCATATCTGCAGCTATGACCGCTTCAACAACACTTGGATCCAGATTTATGGTCTTAGAATTTTTGGGCACCGCCCTCAGTTAAAGTGTATCCTGCGCCGATTTTTACACCAATCTGACGCGCCCTATAGATAAAATCCATGAATATCCGCGTCCTAGTTACAAACGGCCACCGCGGCACCCTTGTTGCCGGTGCTGAAATATTCCCCTGCGCGCTTGGCCCAGCCGGCATTCAGTTACAGAAGCGCGAAGGCGACGGGGTCACCCCCGCAGGCAGATTCCAGCTGCGTGCAATTTGGTATCGCGCTGATAGGATAGCCCGACCCGACACAGCCCTACCTATAAACGTCATAACGCCCGATGACGGATGGTGCGACGCGCCCAAAGACGACAATTACAATCGTCCCGTAAAATTGCCCTACCGGGCATCCGCTGAAGCCTTGTGGCGCGACGATCATGTCTATGACCTAGTGGTCATCCTCGGCCACAACGACGATCCCGTCATTCCCCATAAGGGAAGTGCAATCTTCCTGCATATTGCAAACCCGGACTTCAGACCCACGGAAGGCTGCGTTGCGATTCAAGGCGATGCACTCAACAAATTGGTCGCGGTGCTGGACGCAAACAGCTGTCTTGAGATTATGGCCACTTAGGCGCGCGGCGCACGCTCCCCGAACACGCCACGGCCAACCCGTACATGGGTTGCACCCAATTCCGCCGCGGCTTCATAGTCAGCAGACATACCCATGCTAAGTGACACTATGTCGTTGCGTTCGGCGATCCTGCGCAAAAGCGCAAAATGCGGCGCCACAGGCGCGTCAGCCGGTGGAATACACATCAAGCCTACAATCGGCAGTTCGAGCTTGCGGCATGTGGCGATGAAGTCATCCGCCTCAGCTGGCGCGACACCTGCTTTCTGGGCCTCTTCGCCTGTGTTAATCTGCACGAAACAGCGACGTGGCACCCCAAGAGCATCAAATGTACGCGCCAAATGTTCAGCAAGCTTGGGGCGGTCGACCGTCTGGATCACGTCGAACAGCGCCACTGCATCTTTTACCTTATTAGTCTGCAAAGGCCCCACGAGGTGAAGCTCTAGTCCCGGGACGACGTCTCTACGTTCTAGCCAATGGGTTTGTGCCTCCTGAACGCGATTTTCGCCGAACACCAGCTGCCCCGCCGTCAGAGCTGCTGCAATCCGCTCATCGGGCTGGGATTTGCTAACCGCCACCACCGTGACGGACGCCGCCGCACGTCCGGCGCGCGCCGCCGCCGTTGCCGTGTTCCCACGCACGGTCTGAAGATTGTCGGCAATTTCACGTTCTACAGTCATCACAGTTCTACCCGGCCAAACGAGGCATTAAGTTGTGTCATAAAGTTGTGTCATATCAATGTTCGCGACGCAGCAAACGTATTATAAACAAATTATGCCAAACCAAATTAAATCCTTCGCGGACCTGATCGCACCTATGGGGGAAGATGTTTTCTTTGCCGAATACCACGACAAGAAACCCCTTCATATAAAAGCATCGTCGCCCGACAAGCTCGATGACGTCATGACGTGGGATACCCTAAACCGGCTCCTAAACATGACGGCCATCTGGAGCCCACACAGTCTGAAACTCTTTCTTGATACTAAACCTGTCCTGGTGGATCAGTATTGTCGGCAAGCGATCGATCGAAACGGTCTGATGGGCCCGCAACCCGACGCCGGGAAGGTCAAAAGCTGGCTACGGCGTGGCGCCTCAATCGTGGCTAACGACATTGATACACTCACCCCGGGCCTGATTTCGGCAGCAAACGCGATGGAAAGCCGGTTGGGCGGCAAGGTTCAGAGCAATCTTTACTGTTCCTGGGATCAACATCAGGCTTTCCCAACCCATTTCGACACCCACGAGGTTTTCGCCCTGCATGTCGCGGGCGAGAAGGTCTGGCGTATTTATGAGGGGCGGCTCGACAGCCCCATAGCCAATGATGCCTTCCTATCCCTAGATGAAGAATATCACCTAAAGAACCGTGGCGAGGTGGCGCAAGAGGTTACCTTGAAGCCCGGGGATGTCTTGTATATCCCGCGCGGTCTGTATCATGACGCCCTGGCATCGAGTGACGGCTGCATACATATTTCGTTCGGCGTGACCCACATCGTTGGCTTTGATGTCCTGTCGCTGTTGTTTGAGCGCGCCATGACAGAGCCGCTGTTCCGTCAGAATATTCCGAGCGACAGCAACGACACGCGCCAGTGGATAGATTCAATGGTCACCCGCCTGTCGGAAATCAGCCGTTCCGAAGATGTCTGGTCAGGGATTGAGAGATTCCAGGACACGTTTCAGTACCACCGCGGCGGGTTTAATTTGCCCGACAGCGCACTCGAGGCCGATCCAACGGACCGTTTTTCTATCAGCGCTTCAGGCCTAAAGATGCTTCGTAAGGACGGGCATTCGATCCTACAAAGCGCCAAAGGCAGCGTACCTATTCCTGAGGGCGTGGTCGACCAAGTCGCGTGGATACTTAAAAAACGCGACTTTTCCGGCCATGAGCTGGCCGCAGCTTTTCCTACGATGCCTGCGGATTCCTGTAGTAAATTAGTCCGGGACCTTGTCGGTATGCGGGTCCTATCCCCGAAATAGTCCACCAAGCCCTGCAGGAATTCCAAAACCACCTGAATTAAAATCCCACATGTGGCAAAGTGGTTGGCCGGGCAGAAGAACGCCGGTGTTCCGGGGACTTACCAAGTGTGTTTTATTTGCCACAGTCTGCACATAATCGCGCCAGACCAGTCACGGAACTTGTTGCAACAGGCGATCGTGCAAGGTTGTATTACCTCTAGGTTTTGATAATCCTTACGTGGCGTCGCTTAGGCGCCGAGGTTACGAGCCTTAAATCAGGCCCCTCAGGGGTCACAACATGGGCGCAAGTCCATGTTTTTGGAGGTTGGATACAATGAAAAAAGCACTTCTTGCCAGCTCCGCTCTCGTAGGCGCTGCCCTTCTCGCAGCACCAGCAAGTGCCGGTCCGGTTAACTCACGTATGACTTCAATGGAAGTAACCCTCGGTGGTACGCTTTGGTTCTCTGCCAGCATGGTCGACGCAGACGTCTCCACTGGCCGTGGCCGTGGCTATCGTTTTGCAGTCAACGAGACGGAAGCTTACATCAATGCACGTAACACTGCTGACAACGGCATCACCTACGGCGTCTCCCTTGAGCTGAACGCCGGCGGTTCCGACGGATCAGCAGCTGACGAAGCTTTTGCATTCCTATCTGCCGATTCTTGGGGCCGCCTAGAACTGGGCGATCAGGATGATGCAGTCAACCGTATGCAAATCGGCTCGCAGAATGCCCATAAAGGTCTCGGCGGACCGCTGGGTGGTCTCGGCCTAAACTTGACCGGCTTCGGCGGGTTCGGTGGTGAAGCTATGGGCGCCCGTTCTGATTGGAGCACGGTCATCACTAACGATGCCACGAAGGTGAACTACTTCTCGCCTCGTTTCTCGGGCTTCCAGTTGGGTGCATCATTCACTCCGGATGCGGGTATCAATTCCGGTACCGGTGGTCTTACAGACACCGATAACGATGGTGATCGCGAAAATCTCCTCAGCCTCGGCGTCAACTATACCGGTAAGTTCGATGCTGCAAGCGTTGGATTGTCTGCAGTCATGCTGAAAGGCGATGACGAACAGGCTGCTGCAAGTGGTGCTGTTGTTGCTGCTCTTAATGAAGAGGACGTCAACGTCTGGAACATCGGCGGTCGTCTTGACCTCAACGGCGTAACCCTCGGCATGCACTACACCGACTTCGGCGAGACCGGAATTCTGACCGTTAACAAAGACAACGGTGCAGATGCGGGTCACACGTGGAGCGCTGCGCTTGGTTATCAGGCTGGGCCGTGGGGCATTAGCGCCTGGTATACGGACCACTCTAAGGACAACGCCAATACTTCAGCTGCTGGCTCAGAGTCCACCAATCTGGACCGTATGGGCTTAGGTGCTGGTTACACTGTAGCCCCCGGTTGGTTACTACGTGCGGATCTCGAGTTCATCTCGCATGATAACGCATCTGGGGGAACTGGCGTTGGCGCCACGACCGACAACGATGCTCGTGCCTTCATGTTGACCAACATGTTCATGTTCTAGGCTTCTTCTTAGCTTGAATACGAAGCAGGGCGACAGTTTTCTGTCGCCCTGTTTTTTTGTGCCCAACTCTCTGCTAATTTAATGATAGAAGCCTCTCAAGGAATCTTGTGGACATCCACGTAACGCCGGACCGAAAACATGATCGCCAACCTTAAGCCGAACCAATTTCTGCGGATTATAATAACCGTTGCAGCCTTGGGTCTAACCGCTTGCGAGGGAATTTCGCGCCAGGCGCCTGAAACCGATAGTTTTAAAGACAAACTGCGCAAGGAAAGTGGAAAGCTATTTGGCGACATCAATCTGCTCGGTAATAGCGATTCTAAAAATGAGGATTCCAACAGCGGGATCGGCGTGAATGGGTTTCTTTGGCGCGCGTCACTTGACACACTTTCGTTTCTACCACTTTCCTCAGCAGACCCGTTCGGTGGGGTGATCATTACGGACTGGTATGCCCCGCCCGAAAGCCCGTCCGAACGCTTTAAGGTGACCGTGTATATTCTCAGCCGCGAGCTGCGCTCCGACGGGGTTCGTGTGGCCGTTTTTCATCAAAAGCGTGACGACCGGTCCGAATGGCTGAGCGCGGAATCGGGCAGAAACGCCTCAACCAGCCTCGAGAATGCTATTTTGACCCGGGCGCGCGAACTCCGCATTGCGAGCTCGGATGAGTAGAGGGCGGCATAACGCCTACAGTATTCATCGGTTTGCTTACAATACGTCCCCCATTTGACCCGCATCGCCGGCAGGCTATCGACGTCGAGAGAGCATCAACCCATGGTACAACGTTATAATTTCCGCGCGGCTGAAGCAAAGTGGCAGTCTGTCTGGGATGACGCCGGCACCTTCACGGCCGTGGCGGACCCCACGAAACCAAAATACTACGTCCTTGAAATGTTTCCATATCCGTCAGGGCGGATTCATATGGGTCATCTGCGGTGTTACACACTCGGAGATGTGGTCGCACGCTACAAGCGCAGCCAAGGCTTCAATGTTCTACACCCGATGGGCTGGGACGCATTTGGATTACCCGCAGAAAACGCGGCAATGGAAAACAACGTCCACCCGGCCAAATGGACCTACCAGAACATCGCAACAATGCGCGACCAGCTCCGGGCCATGGGACTGTCAATCGACTGGTCGCGCGAGATCACAACCTGCGACCCGGATTACTATCGCCATGAACAGGCGATCTTTGTCGACTTTTTTAAACAAAACCTGATCTATCGTCAGGACGGCTGGGTAAACTGGGACCCGATTGACCAAACGGTTCTTGCCAATGAGCAGGTAATCGACGGAAAAGGCTGGCGATCCGGCGCCCCGATTGAACGCCGCCGTCTGGCCCAGTGGTTCTGCAGCATTACCGACTACAGTGATGAGCTCTTAGGGGGGCTGGAGAAACTAGACCGCTGGCCGCCAAAGGTGCGAGCGATGCAAGAAAACTGGATCGGCCGTTCAGAGGGAGCTTACATTAATTTTCCCTTCACCGACCGGCGGGACGATTCATTGAGGGTCTACACGACCCGGCCTGACACGATCTTCGGTGCAAGCTTCTGCGCGATCGCAGCCGACCACCCGCTAGCAGAAGGCGCCGCCGCTTCAGATCCCTTGGCCGCGGCATTTATTGAAGAATGCCGTCGACTCGGCACCACAGAGGAAGCCATTCAGACCGCTATCAAACGCGGCTACGATACAGGACTGCGCGTCAAACACCCGTTTGTCGAAGGCAAGGAACTACCGGTTTATATCGCCAACTTCGTTCTAATGGGATACGGCACCGGAGCTATCTTTGGCTGCCCCGCGCATGATCAGCGCGACCTTGATTTCGCCCGCACCTACGACCTGCCTGTCATACCGGTAGTGGTCCCAGCCATCGAGGATACCTCTACATTTTCCGTTGGTGACGATGCCTATACAGGGCCAGGCGTGCTGGCAAATTCTGAATTCCTAAATGGTATGGATATAGATACCGCCAAGCGAACAATCATCGACCGTCTGCAGGACGGGGTTCAGGGTGAAGGTGCAACGAACTATCGACTGCGCGATTGGCTAGTCTCACGTCAACGCTATTGGGGTTGCCCGATACCGGTGATTCACTGTGATGCTTGCGGGCCAGTTCCGGTTCACAAGGAAGACCTGCCGGTGATTCTGCCTGACGATATTGATTTTGAGTCGCCCGGGAATCCGCTCGACAGGCACCCCACATGGAAGCATGTGGCTTGCCCATCCTGTGGCGTTGCCGCCGAACGCGATACCGACACCTTTGATACCTTCATGGATTCATCCTGGTACTTTGTGCGCTTCTGCTCTCCTGACGCCGATACCCCGGTTAAGCGTGAAGACGTCGACTACTGGTTACCCGTCGATCAATATATTGGCGGGATCGAACATGCGATATTGCATTTGCTTTATTCACGCTTCTTCATACGAGCGATGCGAGACACAGGCTATCTCGATCTGTCCGAGCCGTTTGCGGGACTGTTCACCCAAGGCATGGTTAATCACACAACCTACCGCGACGGTCTTGGTGAATGGCTAGAACCACAAAGTGTTGATATCTCTGATACAGGAACCGCGGTACGCCGAGACACAGGCGCCCCAGTTACCATCGGTCGCATTGAGAAGATGTCGAAGTCAAAAAAGAACACCATTGATCCGACGGATGTCATTCGGGACTACGGCGCCGATACTGCCCGATGGTTCATCCTCTCCGACAGTCCGCCCGACCGGGATATGGAATGGACCGATGCCGGTGTCCAGGGCGCCTTTCGGTTTGTAAATCGTATTGCGCGTCTGATTACAGACAATACTGACGGTTTATCTTCTGTTGGATCCACGGAATTTGAAATTGATGACGCATCTACTGAACTACGACGAGAGGTACACAAGGCAATTGTAGATGTAACTACAGATCTCGAACGATTCCAATACAACCGCGCCGTTGCCCGGATGTATGAGATGACTAATATTGTTTCAACGGCAGTTAAGCAGAGAGCCACGGGCCCCTCTACAGCCCGCGAGGCACTGGAGACACTCATACAGTTGATGTCGCCGATGATGCCCCATCTCTCCGAAGAGATGTGGAGCATCTTGGGACACACCACCCACCTGAGTGAAGTAAGTTGGCCTGTCGCTGATCAGTCACTGCTCGTTGCTGATAACATCACATATGCCATTCAGGTCAACGGCAAGCTAAGAGGCACAGTTGACCTCCCGGCTGATACGGAGAAAGGTGAGGCAGAAAATGCAGCAAGGGCTGTCTCGAATGTGGCCGAATCCATCGGCGACAAGGATATTCTCAAGGTGATTGTTGTACCGAACAAACTGGTGAATTTTGTTGTCTAGATCGTTACAGATGGGACTGGCGGCCTGCGGGCTGCTTCTGGCGGGATGCGGTTTTGAGCCCCTCTATGGTGAAAATGAAAACACCCCAGCAACCAACGAGCTACTAGAGTTTATAGAAGTACTACCTATTGAGGGCCGTATTGGTCAGCTCGTTAGAATTGAGCTGACAAATCGACTGTCACCAACAAGTCTGCGGCCGGAACCGCTCTATATGTTGATAGTGGACCTCGACGAGAACAAAGTCGGTCTCGCGGTTCAGAAAAAATCGGGTGTCACACGAGCCAATTTGATACTCACTGGCACCTTCACATTGAAACAGGCTAGTACTAAAGACCGCTTATTCACGGGCAATGTTCGTTCGGTCAACAGTTACGATATCCTGTTGTCCGATTTCGCCACGCTTGCATCAGAATCTGATGCCCGCAAACGCGGGGCAAAGGATATGGCAGATGGCATCATTGATCGTCTCTCCATTTTTCTATTGCGTACGCAGGACACCCCTGCACAAAGGCGACGCCGGTGAAGATTTCCGCCGGGCGTGTTGATGGTTTTATAGCCAAGCCAGACCCCGCAATCACCGCCATTTTGATCTATGGACCCGATAGTGGATTGGTAAGAGAGCGGTCACTCACTCTGGCAAACAGTGTTGTAGATGATCTGAGTGATCCGTTCCTCGCAGCTGAACTCACTGGCGGGATGATTGGCGAAACCCCAGCCCGACTAGCCGACGAGATGCTTGCCCTGTCACTTGGCGGTGGGGAACGGTTAGTTGTGGTCAGGGATGCGACAGAATCCATCACCACTCCACTAAAATTAGCACTCGAGGCCACAGCAGAAGCAAATGCCAATGTGACCGTGGTCATTGAGGGCGGGAATCTCTCTGCAAAATCTAGCTTGCGGAAGCTCTGTGAATCTCGCAATGACAGCGCCGCCCTGCCTTGTTATCCCGATGATGAGGAAGGCCGTGCCCGCCTAGCCCGCTCCATGATCCAGGGTGTAGGTTTAACTGTTTCCCTAGATGCGCTGCGTACTCTTTCAGGAATTCTAGGTGAAAATCGACTAAGCAATCGAGGGGAAATAGAAAAACTTATCCTGTACGCCGGTCCCGGAGCCGAGATCACCGAAGAGTTAGTGCTCGCCAGCGTAGGTGATTCTGCTAGCACCTCACTCGACGAAACGGTTTATGCCGCCGCCGACGGCAATATCGTTGATCTAGACTGTTCGCTTACACGTTTCTGGGCGGACGGTGGTGAACCAGTGGGATTGATGCGGGCTACCCAACGGCATTTTCAGAGACTACACCGTGTGTCTGGTTTGATATCCAGCGGTGAAAGTTACGAGGGTGCTGCGCGTCGATTACGCCCCCCGGTATTTTGGAAGTTCGCGAACCGCTTCCAAAACCAGAGCCGTTCCTGGCCCAACCCGGCGCTTGAACAGGCCCTACAGCGCCTGACGGAAGCCGAACTTGCTCTCAAGACAACCGGAACACCGGGACGGGCCGCTTGCGGACGGACCTTGTTAGCCATCGCGAGTATGCGCCGGACACAAAACCATTAAGTCTATGAGTTGAAAGATAAAGTAGCTGTTTTTAGGGCATCAGGCATACCCTTACTATTGGTCGTCTGGTTAAGACGCCGCAAGACATCGTCGAGCTGGTCTAGGCTTTTAAAATCAATCGACAATTTGCCCCGACCAGAATGTTCGCCGCCCTTCAGATCTATCGCTACCTTAAGACCGATTGCATCAGAAACGTCGCGCTCAAGCGCAAGGGTGTCAGCGCTTTTCCGTCGAGCTAAATTTTTTAATTTTCTTGCCTTCGGTAATCCATTAGAAACCCGGGCCTCGATATCACGCACCGTAAGTCCAGAACTAGAAATTTCGCGAGCAAGGGTCAAGGCGTCTTCACGGCCAACCAGCGCGCGTGCATGCCCCGCCGTTAACTCACCTTTATCGACCATTGTTCTAACTTCAGCCGGCAGCGTTAGAAGACGCAAGGCATTCGCGACATGACTTCGGCTCTTCCCAACAACCTTAGACAAGGCATCTTGGGTGTGGGTAAATTCGCCGATCAGCCTCTGATAGCCTAAAGCTTCTTCGATGGCGGAAAGATCGGAACGCTGGATGTTTTCGATCAGCGCAATTTCAAGCGCTTCCTGATCAGTCAGTTCACGGATAATAACCGGTACAGTGTGTAATTGTGCTCGTTGTGCCGCTCTCCATCTTCGTTCACCGGCGATAATTTCATAGACGTCAGCTTGGACGGGATCTCGTCGAACGAGAATGGGTTGAAGGATACCCTTGGCCCTAACGGATTCAACAAGAGCGCTCAGTTCTTCATCATCGAAACGAACCCGAGGCTGAAACTCACCTGGTTGCAACTGTTCAACTGGCAGTTCGCGTGGTGATTTTGTGTTTTCAAGTTCCTGAAAGTCCCGACCGTCATCCCCAAGAAGGGCAGATAGCCCGCGCCCTAATCGGCGGCGTGTCGGCGTTTCGTTCATTGTGCGGCCTCACCAATTGGACCCGCACCTTCACGGCGCAGCATTTCTGCGGCCAGTTTGGCATAAGCCTGTGATCCGGCACAGGCTAGATCGTAGATCAGCGCAGGCATTCCGTAAGACGGGGCTTCCGAAAGACGCACATTACGCGGGATAACTGTATGATAGACCCGGTCCCCAAAATACTCACGAACCTCGGCCTCGACCGAGCGACATAGATTATTCCGACCATCGTGCATGGTCAGAACGATGCCCAGGATATCGAGGTCTTCGTTATAGGCGCGCCGGATTCGTTCGATGGACTTCATCAAGCGGGTCATACCCTCCAACGCGAAGTACTCACACTGCAACGGCACCAGAACCGAATCAGCCGCTACAAGCGCATTGATCGTCAGTAAGCCTAGGGCTGGCGGGCAATCAGTCAGGATATAATCATACTGACCCATCACAGGCGCCAGTGCGTTGTTGAGTCGGGCCTCTCGGTGCTCAATGTCAATCAGCTCGATTTCAGCACCTGCCAAATCTGCCGATGCCGGGACAACATCTAGGCCGGGGATGTTTGATGCACATATAACCTGGAGCAGATCCGTACCCCCAATCAGGACGTCATAAACGTCTGTCTCATAATTTGAGACACCTAGCCCGGTAGAGGCGTTGCCCTGCGGATCTAGGTCGACCACCAAAACCTTCTGGCCACAAGCCGCTAGACCTGTTGCTAGGTTAATGGCCGTCGTCGTCTTCCCAACCCCGCCCTTCTGATTAGCGATCGCAATGATACGGGCACCATGATGGATGACCCCTGGTTCACCGATTTGAGATTCATTGATCAGGATGTCCCGGAGCTGCGCTTTTGGTTTATCGTCATATGACACGGTCAGGATTCCTTATTTCCAAGATCACACCGCGTGGATCTGCCACGCTCGGATATTCTACAATATCCATGGTCCAATTGTCTCGGGCCAGATTAAGTTCTTCGGCGACTCGTTCGCCTTTCATGAAGAGGCACTTTCCTTCTCCGCCGAGCAAAGGTTGCGCCAGGTCTAGCAAGCGGCTTACTGGCGCCAGCGCTCGGGCGACGATCAAGCCGAAACCTGCATGGTCAATCGCTTCGACGCGTCCTTCATAAATTTCGGCCGGGGCATTAGTCACACGCCGGACCTCCCGTAGGAATGAACATTTCCGGGAGTCTGACTCAGCCAAGATAAAGGGGGTATCACAGGCGATCGCGAGAACCATACCCGGAAATCCGGCACCACTGCCCATGTCCAGAGCCGGCACACCTGGTAAAACCATTTTCGATAACTGAAAAGAGTCAAGAAAGTGCCGGCGCCAGACATCCGTAAGGGTCGTGCGTGAGACTAGATTGATTCGTTGCTGCCAGTGTTGAAGTAGGTCTTCGTAAGCCTCTAACCGCGCCAATGTTTCACGTGAAACACCAGCGACGCGACCGAATTCTGTTGCTGACAATGTCGTTGCGCTGACCATGCATACCCCATAAAAGCCAATGATATAACAACCAGCCACAATATGTGGGAGTTAAGCGGCATTCTCCGCTTTTCCCGGCGTCCGGCGGACATAGCGCAAAAGCACTAGCAAGGAGGCCGGTGTAATGCCCGGGATACGACCAGCCTGGCCCAGAGTTTCAGGCTTAAGTTGTTTAAGCTTCTGGCTAGCCTCACTCGACAGACCCGGTATGGCGCTATAATCAAGGCCCTGCGGCAACTGTAGGTTTTCATCCCGACGATAGGCCGCAACATCAGCAGCCTGACGAACCAAATAATGGGCGTACTTGGCCTCCACCTCCAGTGTGGCTCGAACGGGTCCAGTAATATCTTCAAGTGCGGGCCATACCTGCACCAACCCATCGAAGGTCACATTGGGAAAGGACAACAATTCAAAAGCGGACCGCTTGATCCCATCCTGATTGACCTTGATCCCATGACGGACCAATTTGTTTGGGGATCCTACCAAGTCATCCAAACGCTCCCGTGCCGCATCCAGTGCAGACTCTTTCGCTTCAAACGCCAGTGCACGTTCTGACCCTACACACCCCAGCGCCACACCCTCCCGCGTCAAACGACTATCGGCGTTGTCTGCACGCAACAACAAGCGATATTCGGCCCGGGAGGTAAACATCCGATAGGGCTCATCCGCACCGCGGGTGACTAAATCATCGATCATAACCCCGATATAGGATGTTGCACGATCCGGGTTAAAGCGCCGCTCACTGCCAGATGCCTGATGCGCTGCATTGATACCAGCCACCAGACCTTGCCCAGCTGCTTCCTCATATCCGGTAGTACCGTTGATCTGCCCAGCTAGAAAAAGTCCGGGTAAGCGGCGTGCCTCAAGGGTTCTAAACAATTCCCGAGGGTCCACAAAGTCATACTCGATGGCATAGCCCGGCTGAATCATGCGTGCTTTTTCCAGACCGAGTATTTTCTTAAGAAGCGCTCGCTGGACATCTTCGGGTAACGAAGTCGAAATACCATTCGGATAAACCGTATCGTCATCCAGCCCTTCCGGTTCGAGGAAAATCTGGTGAGCGGCCTTATCAGCGAACCGAACGACTTTGTCCTCGATAGATGGACAATAGCGTGGGCCACCACTTTCGATCTGACCAGAGTAAACTGGTGCACGGTCAAGGTTGGCCCGGATAAGATCGTGAACCGCCGCATTCGTGTGAGTAATGTGGCAATCAATCTGCGGCGTTGTTATCTTTTCCGTCATCGTTGAAAACGGAACCGGCGGATTATCGCCTGGCTGCCGTTCTAGCCGGTCCCAGGCAATTGTCCGCCCATCAAGTCTAGGTGGTGTTCCCGTCTTTAGGCGCCCCAGAGCGAAGCCTTTAGAGAGCAGCGTCTCAGAGAGACCTAAAGCCGGGGCCTCTCCCATTCGCCCCGCCGGAATTTGCGCTTCACCAATATGTATTACGCCACGCAGGAAGGTGCCGGTGGTAAGCACCACCGTACCAGAGCTGATCTCTTGCCCACTTGTTAAAATAACGCCGCTCACACGGTCGTCCTCGGCCAGGCGAAGGTCCTGCACGGCGCCTTCTAGAACATCCAGACCGGGCTGCGCTCCTAGAAGCGCCTGAATTGCTTGACGGTAAAGCTTGCGATCTGCCTGCGCCCGGGGGCCCCATACTGCTGGCCCCTTGCTCTTGTTAAGCATCCGGAATTGAATGCCGCCCCTGTCGATAGCGCGAGCCATAATACCGTCCAACGCATCGATCTCGCGTACAAGATGACCCTTCCCAAGCCCCCCAATGGCTGGGTTGCAGGACATCTCTCCAATCTTGTCAGCCTTGTGGGTGACCAAAAGCGTTGATGCCCCCACCCTTGCAGACGCAGCTGCAGCTTCGCAGCCGGCATGGCCACCGCCGATTACAATCACGTCATAGATTAGATCGTACGTCACATCTGTACCCGTCGTAGCCCGCGGTATGTAAGACTTCCCGGTTCCCCTGTCAAAACCGTACTTCCGTTTATTCAGTCGTACGATGTTCCACGTGAAACATCATCTATTTCCCGATACAGAAATCTCGAAAGACCGTATCAAGGACTTCATCAATATCTACACGTCCCGTAATGCGCCCCAAAGCTCTGACCGCAAGTCGGACGTCTTCCGCAGCCAGTTCCGGTAAGACAGCAGCTTCCGCGCGTTTGAGCGCATCTACACACTCCTGAAGGGATTCCCTGTGACGTTGACGAGTGGGCACCGGGCCCTCATAGGCAGCGAGCTTAATACGAACGAGTCCGGAAATAATAGAAACGAATTCCTCTAGACCATCACCAGTTTTGGCAGACAATGTAGGCACTTCCTGAGTATCAAAAATATCGCCAACCCACACCGGGACCGGTCCAAGATCACTTTTGTTGACCACCACCAACGTATCCGTATCGATTACTCTCCGCACCCGGTCAGGCAATACAGGCTCCGCTGCATCGATGACCACTATCTTCAGCGCGGAATGCTGCGCAAGCTGCTCAGCACGACGGACACCTTCGGCTTCAATTTCATCATCGGAATCCCGGATACCCGCGGTATCCGAGATAGTTACCGCGTATCCGCCGAGATTCATTTGAACCTCAATCACATCCCGGGTCGTACCCGCAACTTCAGAAACAATCGCGACGTCCCGCCGGGCCAAGAGATTCATCAGGCTAGATTTGCCCGCATTTGGTGCGCCTAGAATGGAGATCGGAAACCCTGTCCGTATCTGCTCACCTAGTAGTGCAGTGTTACTATGATCAATAACCCGTTGTTTAATCGCCACAATTTTATCTACCACTAGATGATGTAGTGCGTCTGGTAGATCCTCATCAGAGAAATCAATTTCAGCTTCCGCATATCCCAGAAGGGCAATCAGCTCTGAACGCCAGCCCTCATAGAGATCTGCAAGACCACCATCGTACTGGCGCAAGGCAAGCTTTCGTTGTTCGTCGGTTCGCGAGGCCACCAGATCACCAATGGCCTCCGCCGCCGTCAAATCAAGCTTCCCATTCTCGAAGGCGCGACGAGTGAATTCTCCATTTCCAGCCATCCGGGCCAAACCAGTATCCCTCAGAGCCGCCAGGACAGCGGTCAGGACCGCTTCACCACCATGGATATGCAATTCAGCAACATCCTCACCAGTGAAGCTCCCCGGGCCCGGAAACCGTATCACCAGCGCCTGATCCAAAATCTCACTGGTTTTGGGGTTTAGAATATTGTGCAGTGCAGCATAACGTGGAACTGGCAAAGTCGACACCCCGAGCAATTCCAGAATGCTATCGACTTGAGGTCCCGACACACGAACGACAGCTACACCAGCGGCTCCCGCACCACTGGACAGCGCATAGATAGTTTCGCCCAAAATATTTACACTACCGTCCACGTAATCTATTTCCCCGGCTTAAAGCCCGAATCACGTATCGCCGCCCAGAATACATTCTGGAACTGCTCCCAGCCTTCAACGTCTGTTGGTAACGCCGGCCCTTCCGGCACCCAAGTCTTTATCAAACTCTGGGGGTCCATATTCGACATCGCATCCATCGCTCGGCGCTGCCATTCGTCGATAACCGTCTTCTGGGCGCCAGACACATCGGGCAACCCAAAGAATGTCCGCGCCTCCTCCGGCGTGCAATCAATACTGATAGTAACCTTCATTGTGGACCCCTTCTTCACTGAGCCGGTGCTTGCCTATGCGATCAATACGCCGAGGTTGTAAGTTGATCCCCGACCTTTAACCGATAAGGCCACTTCATGACCCACAATTTTTTGGCCGATGAAAACAGTCCCTATCTTCTGCAACACGCTGGCAATCCCGTCCACTGGTATCCGTGGGGCGAGGAAGCACTCATTCGTGCAAAAGCAGAAGACAAGCCGATCCTGTTGTCGATCGGTTATGCCGCCTGTCACTGGTGCCATGTTATGGCCCATGAGAGTTTCGAAAACGAAGATACCGCAGCGGTCATGAACCGTCTGTTCATCAACATCAAGGTCGATCGCGAAGAGCGTCCCGATCTGGATGCTATCTACCAATCTGCTTTATCCCTCATGGGCCAACAGGGCGGCTGGCCTCTAACCATGTTCTGTACCCCAGACGGCAAACCGTTCTGGGGAGGCACCTACTTCCCGCCGCGCCCCGGTTTCGGTCGACCGGGTTTCCCCGATCTCGTGGAACATATCGACAAGATTTACCGCACCGAACAGGACAAGGTAGCCCTCAACACCCGCGCGATTGTTGAAGCCATCAACGACATGTCCACGCCAGAACCCGGGGACACCCCAGCACCGGATCTTATCGTAGCTATTGCTAATCGTTTCACCGAGGAGATCGACAAGACCCATGGCGGATTCGGCACTGCGCCAAAGTTTCCACAGTGCTCGGTTTTGAAAATGATGTGGGCACATGGCAATGCCGCGACCCGTGATGCTGTAACCCTAACACTCGACCGAATGGCACAGGGCGGTATTTATGATCATCTTGGGGGCGGATTTGCACGGTATTCCACGGACCCCGCCTGGTTGGCGCCGCATTTTGAAAAGATGCTCTACGACAACGCCCAGTTGCTCGAGCTCTACACCGCGGCATGGCGGGCCACCGGCAATCCGCTGTATTCGAATACGGTACACGAAACCATCACGTGGATTCAGCGCGAGATGACCCATCGAGATGGCGGTATCTATTCAACACTCGACGCGGATTCCGAAAGGGTCGAAGGAAAATTCTACGTCTGGAACGAGGACGAGATCAAAGCTGTACTCGAGGATGACTTTGCTTTCTTTGCTGCCACATATGACATCCGCCCTGATGGCAACTGGGAGGGCCACACAATCCTGAACCGATCCCAGGACCCGGCTTTGAAAGATCCCACCACCGAGGCACACCTATCCAAACTCCGCGCGAAGTTATTTGCCGCCCGCGAACCCCGTATCCGGCCTGCCCTCGATGACAAAATCCTGACCGACTGGAACGGATTGATGGTCTTTGCGCTTGTTGAAGCCGCCATGGCCTTTGAAAATCCTGAATGGCTGACGGCAGCACAAAGTGCCTACGACTTTGTTCGTGAAAATATGGTGATCAACGAGGACCTCGAACTGCACCACAGCTGTCGCAATGGCGACGCACGACACCGCGCCACTTTGGACGACTACGTCATGTTGGCCCGTGCCGCACTTTCACTTCACGAAGCAACAGGCAACCCGGACGCCCTGTCCGATGCACAGGGACTAATGACCTATGTAGAAAATCATTTCACCAGCGATGATGGCGCTTACTTTTTCACCGATGACAACGCCACCGACGTCATCACCCGCACCAAGACCGGCTTCGATAATGCGACCCCTGCCGGGAACGGCATCGCAGCCGAGGTTCTCGTGCGGCTCTATTACCTCACTGCCAAACTACACTACCGGGACCGCGCCGAAGGCGTGTTGCGAGCCTTTGCCGGGGATATCACCGAGAATGCGTTCAGTTACGGAACACTTCTAATGGCTGCCGGACAACTGGCCGAGGCGATTCAGGTCGCCATCATCGGAGCCTTGGATGATCCCAAAACTCTGGCGCTCCGCGCAGCCGCCTATCGCGGGAAAACGCCCACGCGGATTGTTTCTGTGGTCGCACCGGATGACAGCCTTCCCGACACCCACCCTGCTTTCGGAAAAACTCGGGTCAACGGCACCCCTAGTGCCTATGTCTGTAGGGGTCCAGTCTGTTCATTGCCGGTGCAGGACCCCGAACAACTGATCACGGAGCTTACAGCATGACCGGGGCATCCTTCTGCACCATGGAATCTCCGGTCGGACGGCTAGCTATCCGCATGACGGGGGACGCAATCACCGCACTCGACTGGGTGAACACCGAAGACTCACCTCCGGACACACCAAACCAGATAGAGGTTACCCGCCAAATCGCCGCCTATTTCGCCGGTAACCTACAGAACTTCACGCTGCCCCTCACACCAGAGGGCACCGTGCATCAGAAAAAAGTCTGGGCCGAAATGTCGAAAATTCCGTTCGGTGATCTGCGCACCTATGGCGATCTGGCCCAGACTATCAGTTCTGGCGCCCAGGCTGTTGGTAACGCCTGCGGCAAGAACCCGATCCCGATCATCGTGCCCTGTCACCGGATCATCGCTGCCGGCGGCGGCATTGGTGGCTACTCGGGTCGCGGCGGCATTGTTACCAAACGAATTCTGCTAACACTTGAAGGTGCCGAACCCGGTCAGTAGGTTCACACCAACAAGAACCTACGAACACAGTTTTCAGAGGAAAGTCACATGGTCCACGCAATTCAATTCCACGAGCCCGGCGGTCCGGAAGTCATGAAGTGGGAAGAGGTAGAGGTCGGCGATCCCGGACCCGGCGAAATCCGCGTCAAACAAACCGCGGCTGGTCTGAATTTCATCGACATCTATCTGCGTTCAGGCGCTCGCCCGGTGCCGATGCCAAATGGTTTGGGTCTAGAGGGCGCAGGCGAAATCGTCGCTGTGGGTGGTGGCGTCACGGACCTCGCCGTGGGTGATCGCATCGGCTACGCCGATTTGCCCCTCGGCGCCTACGCCGAAGAGCGAGTGATGCCGGC
The DNA here is from genome assembly GCA_028822385.1 of Alphaproteobacteria bacterium. Taxonomy (GTDB): domain Bacteria; phylum Pseudomonadota; class Alphaproteobacteria; order UBA6615; family UBA6615; genus JABJAG01. The sequence continues at coordinate 13,801 of JAPKDV010000003.1, read as the reverse complement.
AAAGATCGCGGTGAAACTCCCCGATGATATTTCTGACGAGCAGGCCGCCGGCATGATGCTCAAGGGCATGACCGTCCAGTTCCTGATCAAGTCCTGCTTCAAGGTCGAGAAAGGTTCGACAGTTCTGTGGCATGCCGCCGCCGGTGGCGTTGGCCTGATTGCCTGCCAGTGGCTCAACCATCTCGGCGTAAACGTGATCGGCACGGTCGGTAACGCCGAAAAGGGCGAGCTCGCCAAAGCCCATGGCTGTAATCACGTCATCAACTACAACGAGGAAGACTTTGTCGAACGGGTGAAAGAGGTCACCGACGGCGCGGGCGTCCCCGTGGTCTATGACAGCGTCGGCAAGGACACCCTGCGCGGCTCCATGCAATGCCTGCAACGCCGCGGTTATCTGATCACGTTTGGCAATGCTTCGGGCGCGCCCGAACCCGTGGCCCCGGGCGAATTGTCCGAACACGGCTCGATCTATCTCGCCCGCCCAATGCTGTTTGATTTCATCGCCGAACGTGAAGAGCTACTCGCCTGCGCCGGTGATCTGTTTGACGTGGTGTCATCGGGTGCAGTGAAGATTGAGATCAACCAGACCTATCCGCTGTCTGAGACAGTGCAGGCCCATAAGGACTTGGTCGCGCGGAAGACGACGGGTTCAACAATCCTGATGGCGTAATGATTATTTCCACTGCCTACGCACAGGGTCTCCAGAGTGGAGGTGGGTTGACGAGCTACACACCGTGGATGCTGGGTCTCGTTGGAGTCGGGATCGGGGTCTATCTGGCGAGACGAAAAAAGTAGCCTCAAGCCTCACTCCGCGAGCAACGACCTTAGCAACTCCGCATTCACGGGATCGGCTTTGATCTCACCACGCTCGATCTGGTGGGCGATCTCGACCAGCCGTGTGTTGATCGGCGCGTCACCGGCCAACCGTGCCTGTTCTGAGGCCACAAGTCCGTTGATGTCATCCACTTCGGCGCGCCGGCCCTTGGTCCAGTCCTGCAAGGTCGTCACCTTGGTGTCTGGCAAGGTCCAGTGGGACAGAACCGCATCGAGCAGCACTGTCGCGTAATGATCCGGGTCATTGGCCTCAACCTTGGTGTTGCCAAAGATCGGCACCAAGTGATAGCCCAGCGCCAACCCGGCTCGAACGGCTTCACGGCCTGATGCCATCATGACCTCACGCATACCAGGTATTTTTACCGCATCAGCAAGAGGAAGGTTGAGGATCGAGGACGGCAGAAATTCTGCCGCGTTCACCACCAGCTTCATCCACTTGGCCGAACGAATGTCATCGCGGATTTCGACCGCGCCGGCATGGCGTAAAATCTCGGCAACCTCAGGTTCACGGCCTTGCGTGGTTTCATTAAAGGCGCCGACCCCGAACCAGGTGCCCTCGGGCCCGGTTTGCCGAACGACCACGCCAGGCTCATACATCCCTGCGGCAACCTCAATCACCGCGCCTAGTGTGCGTTCGGGACCCACAATGGAGGCCACGTCGTCCATGGTCATTCCGTTCTGGAGGCCAACAACCAGACCATTTTTAGCAACCAACGGCTTGATCAGCTCACAAGCCCAGCGCGTATCATAGGCTTTCACCCCGAGCAGGATAATATCGAAGGGCTCCTGCAGTTCGGCGACCTCACACATATGGAAAACGAGAACCTGAGTGGTCACCGTTTCTTCTGGCATCTCAACGCGTAGGCCATTAGCGCGCATTGCCGTTACATGGTCCGGCCATTGCTCAATGAAAGTGATATCCAGCCCGGCATTGATCATATCCGCGCCAAACGCCGCCCCGTTTGCACCAGTCCCCACCACTGCGATCCGTTTACCGCTCATGTCGTTGTTCCCTGTTGGGTGTGATGCTTTCAGGGAAATATACGTCATACCCCCCGAGTTTGCTCCCGCAATCTCCCCTCTTCTTATGAGAAAAGGGTCGGGGTAAGTGGGGAACAGCGAGGGTTTCCTAGACAGGTATCACCCGTCACGGTGAACCACCTCACCCGGTTCACTCACGCTTATCACCCTCTGCACCCTTTAAGGGGGAGGGGAAGGGTTTGACACTTCAGTCTTTACAATGTTGCCGTGACCTCAACTTTATTCCGAAACGAAAACGCCCCGCTCTAGGGCGGGGCGCTGTCTTTGAATATGAACGTGAGCCGCTACTGATTCATCGTGTCGTAGAAGTCGTCGTTGTTCTTGGTCGACTTCATTTTGCCAAGCAGGAACTCCATGCCGTCTACAACCCCCATCGGGTTGAGGATACGGCGCAGCACCCACATCTTCGAGAGCGTGCCCTTGTCCACCAGAAGCTCCTCTTTTCGGGTGCCGGACTTGGTGATGTCTATTGACGGCCAAGTGCGCTTGTCGGACAGCTTTCGGTCGAGGACGATTTCCGAGTTACCAGTGCCCTTGAACTCTTCGAAGATAACTTCATCCATGCGCGATCCGGTTTCAATTAGCGCGGTGGAAATGATTGTCAGGGAGCCACCTTCCTCGATGTTACGTGCCGCACCAAAGAAACGCTTGGGCCGCTGCAGCGCATTGGCGTCCACGCCACCCGTCAGCACTTTGCCAGAGGACGGCACCACCGTGTTGTAGGCCCGGGCCAGACGAGTGATTGAATCCAGCAGGATCACAACATCGCGTTTGTGCTCCACCAGTCGCTTCGCCTTGCTGATTACCATTTCAGCAACCTGCACGTGCCGCGTGGCTGGTTCATCAAAGGTCGAGGAGATCACCTCGCCGCGCACGGTGCGCTGCATATCGGTGACTTCTTCAGGTCGCTCATCAATCAACAACACGATCAGATAGATATCTGGGTGGTTTGCCATAATAGCTTTAGCAATATTCTGCATCATGACCGTCTTACCTGTCCGCGGCGGAGCGACGAGCAAGGCCCTCTGGCCCATACCAATCGGGGCTACGATATCGATCACCCGCAGGGAGGGGTCCTTTAACTCGGGGTCCTCAATCTCCAACTTAATCTTCCGTTCCGGATAGAGCGGGGTCAGGTTGTCGAAGTTCACACGATGGCGGGTAACATCCACATCATCGAAATTAACCTTGTTGATTGTCATAAGAGCGAAGTAACGCTCTCCTTCCTTGGGAGAGCGAATTTCACCCTCAACCGTATCACCGGTCCGCAAGGCAAATCGGGTAACCTGATTAGGGGTGACGTATATATCATCGGGGCCAGGTAGATAATTAGATTCCGGAGATCGCAGGAAGCCAAAACCATCCTGCAGAACCTCTAGAACACCGATGCCGTAGATCGGCACGCCGTCCTCGGCCAAAGCCTTGAGGATGGCAAACATTAAGTCCTGGGTGCGAAAATTACTCGCGCCCTCAATCTCGAGTTCTTCGGCAAAAACCAGAAGGTCGGCGGGCGACTTCTGTTTGAGTTGTTTAAGATCCATTGGTTCCATGGCGGAAACCTGTCCTGTGCTAATAATTTTAATACGACACGGCGGACGCCTGTCGTCGGATGTGGCTGCGGAACTTCGCAGCGCGCCGACGTGAAACGCCGGTAAGAAAAGAAGAAATTGCGGAAGGTTGAGCGATCGCTCTTTGTTGTCTTTCTCGCGTTTGTATTACGCACTTAGTGAGCGCGAGACGTCAAGTCAATCCTGAATTCAAAAACAGAACCCTAGAAAGGCCGCGCAATCACCATAATTACAATAATGATTAGAAACAGCGTCGGTATTTCGTTGGCCAACCGAAAAGTTCCAGAAGGCCGTGTGTTTCGATCCTCCGCGAAATCCTTACGCCATTTCCCAAAAATATGATGCGCGACGGTCATACCAGCGACGGCGGCAAGCTTGATCCAGATCCAGAAAGCACCCCAATCTATAACCCCGGGCGTACCCAGTAGGAGCGCACCAAAGACAAAGGTAAGGAGCATCGCGGGGTTCATAATTGCACGCAACAGGCGACGTTCCATCACTTTGAAGGTCTCTGACTTATCTGAACCAACCTCTGCATCCGCGTGATAGACGAATAGACGTGGCAGATAGAGCATGCCCGCCATCCACGCGATAACAGCAATCAGGTGGAGAGACTTAATCCAAGGATAAGCAGTTGTTAGTAATTCACTCATAGAGGAATCCTAAGCCTCTATCTTCATCGGACATTGCGACCAGTCCAACGTACAAACACGTTCACCGGTTCCGCTGCACAAATCACAGCCCGCGGCGGCGCTGTCTCGAACAAGCTTCGCTAAACCCTCAATAAACATCGGATTCACTCCAACCGTCGGCGTGCGCAGGTAAGTACGCACTCCGGCATGATCAGCAATTTCACGATACTCGATGTCTAGCTCAACAAGTGTCTCGGAGTGTTCCGAGACAAACGCAATAGGCACAACAACCAGGCTAATGCCTTCTGCACCCGCGAGCCTGATTTCATCCTCGGTCGCGGGCCCAATCCACTCCAGTGGGCCGACCCGGCTCTGATAACAGTTGATCCAGTCAAAATCCTGGTCGAGTGCGGCAACAACAGCTTTTGTTGTTTGCTCAACCTGCCATTGATAGGGGTCGCCCCCCGCGACAATTTTTTTTGGCAAGCCGTGGGCAGAAAACAGCACGCGAAATTTTTCGCCTGCCGGAAGGGTTGCGACTGCATTAGAGACAAAAGATGCAACGGCCGAAACAAACCCCGGATCGGTTGGATAGCAGCACAAGGCTGTTACAGGAATTTTAAGACCGCGTGTTTTCGCCGCCTGCTCCCAGACCCGCATCATTGAGCCTACAGTTGTCACCGAGAACTGGGGATAGAGCGGCAGCAAAACAATCTGGTCCGGCTGAAAACCCAAAACCTCATCCAGCGTTTCCAGACAAAACGGGTGCCAGTAGCGCATGGCAACGAAACATTTGTAGGTTTCATTACTACCTGAATTTAATACCACTTCCAGTGCATCGGCCTGGTCAAGGGTATTTTTTAGCAATGGTGAACTACCACCAAGATGGGCGTAAATTTTACCCGCTGTGCTCGCTCGGCGTCGCGAAATCAGCTGAGCCAACAGCCAGCGGAATGGCTGCGGAATGCCCAGTATCATAGGATCGTTGAACAGGTTGAATAGGAACGGACGGATAGCCTCAGTTTTATCAGGGCCACCTAAATTGTAGAGAACAACGGCCGTAGTCATTTGGATAAACCCCAGTTTTTTACGATTTCGGCCAGACGCTCTACATGAGCTGGCGGGGTATCCTTGTTAATGCCGTGGGCTAGATTGAAAACAAAGGGACCACCGGACATGGCTTCGAGAACTTCATGAGCAGCACGCTCCATTTCCACACCTCCAGACAGCAAATAGGCGGGATCGAGATTTCCCTGGACGGGGCATATCGGCTGAATGTTGTTTGCAGCTTCTGCAAGTGAAACCGAGGAATCTAGACCAACCGCATCAATTCCAGTCCGATGAATATAGTCCGGCAGACGCGAACCAATACCGCGGGCGAAGCCGATAATCGGCACATCTGGCGCGTGTGATTTCAACGCTAGGACAATCCGGGCCGTCGGGTTGATAACCCAGTCTTCAAAATCGGATGCCGGTACCGCACTTGCCCAAGTATCAAAAATCTGTAGCGCTTGGGCCCCTGCATCTACCTGTGCCTTGAGGTACATGACAGTGGATTCGACCACAAGATCAAGCATAATCGCAAAGGATCTTCGGTTACTAATTGCCCAGCTTTTTACGGTATTGAAGTCCCGCGTGCTTCCACCTTCAATCATGTAAGTCGCGACTGTCCAGGGCGCCCCAGAGAAACCGATCAGCGCTATGTCGTCAGGCAATCCAGCGCGCACCAAACGCACAGTTTCAAATACGGGCGCCAATTTTTCTAACGTTTTTCCCGGATCAAGCAAAGCTAGATCACGAGAGCTCTGGATCGGGTCAAGTTTAGGCCCAGTGCCTTCGACAAAATCCACGGTCTGTCCCATGGCATGAGGGATGACGAGGATGTCTGAAAACAGAATGGCCGCATCCGCCTGAAACCGCTCAATCGGCTGCAGTGTCACCCTGGCGGCACGTTCTGGAGTATAGCAGAGATCGAGAAATCCATTGGCCTGAGCACGAATTTCCCGGTATTCCGGCAAATATCGGCCCGCTTGGCGCATAAACCAGAAAGGTGGTCGGGGTACGGCCTTACCGGCGAGAGTATCGAGAAACAGGTTTGTCACGGCGCGATCTTTGGGGTCGGAGTGAATTTTTCAGTGTTGAGTTCAACATCGAAGTTGCTGAGACTATGGCGAACGAGGTTGTTCGATGCATTACAAAAATAGTTAAAAGAACGTAGTGATAATTTGAATTGAAGTAGTAGATGTCCAGTGAGTCATAGGGATTATTTTATGTGCACAGGATTTTCCACACCATAATTTAGAATACTTATATGGGCAGATTGAATTGTGAGTATTTGAGCTATCTCCTTGATTGCAAACCCTTACGAGTGACAAGGATTTGTGGATCAGTCTCTAAAAACCCCAGAACACAATGTGCATTGTATTTTCACACCCATGCTCGGGAAACTTTCTAGTCCTTAGGATGACAGGGGGTACAACGAACGGCATAACGTTGAACAAAGTACTGACTTGTTAAAAAAGTAATGCTTATCCACCAGCCCAGAGAAACTGCACACAGCCAGATGAGCGTACTTCATGGATAAACAGACCCCGAAATATCATGTCCACCTCGTTTCGGATTCTACTGGTGAGACTATTCAGTCAGTTGCGCGTGCGTGTCTCGTACAGTTTGAGGACACGGATATTGTCGAACATTCCTGGCCGATGGCACGAACCCCAAAGGCAATGGATTTGGTCCTTGAAGAAATCAGCGAAAATCCCGGACCGGTAATTTTTACGCTGGTTAACGACAATCTGTGCGACCAACTCGTGCGGGGTTGCCGGTTACGACAAGTGCCGTGTATTTCGGTGTTAGACCCCGTGATTGCTGCGGTCGGCAGTTATCTTGGTGTGCTGCCGACGCATGTAGTTGGCGGTCAGCACGAACTAGACGCGGCTTATTTTCAGCGCATCGAAGCGATGGACTGGACCCTCTCCCACGACGACGGCCAACGGGCACATGAATTGGACGCTTCGGATGTTGTATTGGTCGGCGTGTCGCGCACTTCGAAAACCCCTACCTGCCTCTATCTTGCCAACCGGGGGATTAGAGCAGCTAACGTGCCTTGGGTTCCGGGTATTCCGTTGCCGCCTGGTTTGGACAAGCTTGAAAACCCGCTGATGATCGGCCTGACAAATGACCCTAAGCGACTTGTGGAGTTGCGTCGGGCACGGCTGAGTTCCCTGCAACAGAATGAGGAGACGCCCTATGTCGATTTTGACAAAGTACGTGTCGAGATAACCGAGGCTAAACGTTACTTTGCCCACAACCGGTGGCCGGTCATTGATGTTACCCGGCGGTCGATCGAAGAAACATCTGCAGCGATCCTGACCTTATACAACCGCCGGCTGGAGCAAAAAGGTGAGACGACCAAGAGGAAACCCAGCGATGTCATCTCCTGACATGATCGCAAAATCTGATGCGCACGCGCTCGTTCTGGCCTCGGGAAGCGAGGTCCGGACCCGCCTGCTAACCTCCGCGGGCGTGCCGCATATTGTCGATCCGTCAGATGTGGATGAAGCTTCTGTTCGTGATAAAATGCTTGTCGAAAATGCGACACATGTCTCCATCGCCGAAGCACTAGCTAAGTTGAAGGCGCATCGAGTTTCAGCCAAACACGAAGGTTGCATCGTGATTGGTGCTGATCAGGTTCTGTCGTGTGACGGCGCTCTGTTTGAGAAGCCGGCCGATCTGGACGGCGTGCGCGCACATCTAAAAAGATTGATGGGTAAGGAACACACACTACATGCCAGCGTTTGTGCTGTACTTGATGGTGATGTGATCTGGCACGTTAATGCCGATGCTGTCCTGCACATGCGCGAACTGAGCGATACTTTCATGGACTATTATGTCGAGACGGTGGGTGAGGCCGCTTGCCAGTCGGTCGGCGCTTATTTGCTTGAAGGCCTGGGCATTCAGCTTTTTTCCAGCATCGATGACGATTTCTTCACTATTCTGGGTCTTCCCATGCTGCCACTCCTCGAATTCCTGCGGAGCAACAACGTGATTGAACGATGAGTGCTTTACTGCGTGCGGGCGTGATGGGCTGGCCCGTGACCCACTCCCTCTCTCCAGTTCTCCACGGCCACTGGCTCAAGCGCTACGAGATCGCGGGGACCTATGAGGCTTTCCCGGTGCAACCCGATGAACTATCCGACGCGATAGATCGACTGCGCAATGAAGGCTTTCGTGGTGTCAATCTGACCGTGCCACACAAAGAAGCAGCCATGGATCTGGTTGATAGCGTCGATGACAACGCGCGCCGAATTGGTGCGGTGAACACGCTGATCCTGAGTGACGATGGCACACTCGCGGCGACGAACACCGACGCTTACGGCTTGATCGAAAACATCCGCGCCCATGCGCCTGAACAGCTTGCCGAAAAATTTCGTGGACGCCCCGTGGTGATTCTGGGAGCGGGCGGTGCAGCGCGCGCTGCACTAGTTGGGTTGGCTGATATCGGCGTGCGAGAAATTCGGATCGTAAACCGTACGGTGGCCCGTGCCGAAGCTCTGGCAGAAATTGTTTCCGACCAGAATGTCACGGTTGAAGCGATATCTTGGCGCGCGCGTACAGAGGCGTTCGTCGATGCAGGTCTTTTGGTTAACACTACCACGCTTGGCATGCAGGGGCAGGCTGCGCTGGATCTCGATCTGACAACCCTGCCTAAAGATGCTGTGGTCAACGACATTGTTTACGCGCCGTTGGAAACCGGGTTGCTGGCCGCTGCCCGCCTGCGTAAAAATCCTGTCGTGGATGGCCTGGGCATGTTGTTGTATCAAGCCCGCGCCGGGTTCCGAGCGTGGTTCGGAGTCGATCCCGAGGTTGACGACGATTTGCGTAGCGCAGTTCTCGCGGTGAGTCCAAAATGATTACGCTTGGCCTCACTGGCTCCATCGGGATGGGGAAATCCACTGCGGCGAAAATGTTTCGAGTTTTGGGCGTGCCAGTCCATGACGCGGACGCCACCGTGCATGATCTGCTGGCTAACAACCGGCATGTCCGCGCTGCCATCAATGACCGCTTCCCTGGCGTGGTGCAAGAACACGCGGTTGATCGTCAGGCGCTCGGGACGGCGGTGTTCGGTAGTCACGATTCCCGCCGTGATCTGGAGGCCATCCTGCATCCACTGGTGCGCCGTGCGTCCGAGAGTTTCCTGCGTTGTCACCAGGTACTGGGGACCGGCCTCGTGGTGCTCGATATTCCCCTACTCTTTGAGACTGGCGGTGAAGCTCGGGTAGACGGAGTGGTGGTGGTGTCTGCACCGACGGCCATGCAACGTCGCCGAGTGATTGCGCGCCCGGGCATGAATGAAGCTCGGTTTAAGAGTATTCTGGCAGCTCAGCTATCAGACCAGGAGAAACGCCGGCGTGCTGAATTTGTCGTGGAGACGGGGCTCGGCAAGGCCTATACTTTTTCAAAACTGAAGCGGATCGTCATAGCCATTCGTGCTGCACATTCCCGCTCAGGCAGCAACCACTGAAGCACCTACTTTAATCGAGTCCCTCCATGCGCGAAATCATTCTTGATACTGAAACTACTGGCTTCGATCCGGACCAAGGCGATCGTATTGTTGAGATCGGCTGTGTGGAAACCCAGTATCATATCGCTACCGGTGAAACATTTCATGTCTACGTCAATCCAGAACGCGACATGCCAGAAGGCGCCTTTGGTGTCCACGGGTTGAGCGAAGAGTTTCTTTCAGACAAACCTGTCTTTGCTGAAGTTGTGGAAAACTTTCTGACCTTTATCGGGGGTTCCCCGCTGGTTATCCACAACGCCGAATTTGATATGAAGTTCCTGAATTCGGAGCTGAAGAAAATCGGCCGGCCGCTACTCGACCAGGATCGTTCGATTGATACCGTCGCAATGGCCCGGCGGAAGTTCCCCGGCGCACAGGCTAATCTGGATGCGCTCTGCCGGCGTTTCGATGTTGACCTGTCTCGGCGTGAAAAGCACGGCGCCTTGCTTGATGCCGAACTTCTGGCAGAAGTATATCTGCAGCTCTGTGGGGGCTTGCAGCCCGGTCTCGAACTGACCGGCAACGGAGCCGCGTCAGACAACCAGGTTGTGGTGCAGCGGCAGGCGCGCGTAGCGCGTGCCCACGCGCCAAGCCCCGAGGAGCTCGCAGCGCATGCCGCGCTGGTCGAAGTCCTTAGGGAACCTGTCTGGACTTCCAAAGAAAGTTAGGGCCGAAAGCCGGAGACTAGAGTTCGAACTCGAACTTTGCCCCGTCTTCCTTATCTGCCCCGTTGCTATTTTTTGGTGCGGCGGCGGGTGCGTCTGTTCCGCCGGCAGCCTGCTCGGCTTCAGCCTGAGACGCACGCTGCTGATAGAGAGCGACAAAGTCGATGGGCTGAATAAGCAACGGCGGGAAGCCACCGTCGCGCACGGCGGTAGCAATGATCGCACGTGCAAATGGGAAGAGCTGGCGCGGTGCCTCAATATAGACTAGCGGGCTCATATATTCTTCGGGCACCTCGCCGATCGAAAAAATACCGGCATAGACGATTTCGACAATGAATAATGTTGTCTTATCGTTTGTACCCTCAGCACGCAGAGTGAGCGTGACCTCGAAGGCCTTCTCAGCCGCTTGGATGGCATTCACATCAATAGTGATCTGAACGTTAGGATCGCCTTGCTGGGAAAGTGATTGGGGCGCGTTTGGATTTTCGAAGGACAGGTCTTTCACATACTGTGCGTTGACCAGCATCATCGGCTGTCCATCGGGTGCGGAGGTGCCGCCGGCTGTGGGGTCTGCTGGTGTTGCGGGTTGGTCGCTCATGGCGCTGTCCGTCTCTGTCATGTGTTAGTGGGAAAAGTGGCGCATTGGCTAACATGATGGTGCCGCGGCGACAACCAATCCGTTGCGGCATTTTGAATACTCAGGCGCGGTCGCCCAGCTGGGGTGTATCCGGATCTGGTGCGCTATCGTCGCGCGTCACCCCGAATTCCTCGGCATCAAGGACGGGTCCCGCATCTGGTTCTTTTCTGGTGTTGTCGCTCGGGTTCGAGCCATACACGGGAAAATGAACACGGCCGGACTGCGCGAACAATTTCCAGATACCGCGGCCAAGAACGGCGCGCAGGGGTGGTAGCAGTAGACCAAAACCCAGTGTGTCGGTCAGAAATCCCGGGGTAAGCAACATGAGGCCTCCTAACAGCACGCAGAATCCGTTGAAGAATTCCTGCACAGGGAGCTGACCATCGCGGAGTTCGGCCTGAGCTCTTGCCATCGTCGCTATCCCCTGTTGGCGCAGCATGGCGGTTCCGATAAATGCAGTCAGGATTACTAGCGTGATGGTTGGCCAGGTCCCGATCAGTCCTCCCACCCAGATGAAAAGGTAGATTTCGATCAATGGGATCCCAATGAACAGGGTGAGAATCAGCAGCGGCATTCTTGTTCTTTCATGAAGTTACCCTTATCTAGGAGGTATAGGTCATAACGCGTTCGGTTGACGGCGCGTTTTATCCGACAATATCTCCGACGCTTTCCGCGTTAGTTGTATATAGGGTGGCAAAAACAAAATTGGGACGGATCGCGACGTGAAATTCATCGATATCATCATTCTTGCGATGATTGCGGCATTTTTGGTGTTTCGATTGCGCAATGTTTTGGGCAAAAGGACCGGCAATGAACAGCCGCCGCAGAAACCCCACGGGGCCCGTGAAGACGTAGGCCCGAATGAAGCTAGCAATGACGACAACATTGTGGCGCTTCCCGGGGCGGTTACTGTTGATGATATCCCGGAGGACAGTCCGGCCCTCGACGGTCTGAGGGCGATCCTCGCAGCAGAGGAAAGTTTTTCTTTAAAGGAATTTTGTGAGGGTGCGCGCAGCGCGTTTGAGACGATCGTGACCTCCTTTGCGAAGGGTGATTGCGAAACTTTGCGCCCGTTGTTGAGCGATGAGGTTTACGAGAACTTCGCCGGCGTCATCGATAGCCGTGAGGCCAATGGCGAGACTATGGAAATGACCCTAGTCGGAATCCGCGAAGCGGAAGCCATTGAAGCCAACATGGATGGCCGGGTGGCTTTCGTGTCGATCAAGTTCGTAACCGAGCAGATCGAAGTTGTCCGCGACAAGGATGGCGAGCTTATTTCAGGGGACCCAATCATGGTCAGCACGGTTACTGATATCTGGACTTTTGCGCGCAACACCCGCTCGCGCAATCCGAACTGGACTCTCGTCGCCACCGAAGCCCCGAACTAGACGTTGCGAACTTGGCTACGCGTTCTTGTTGCTGCAGGTCTGGTGGCACTGGCGGCCTGCGACCAGTCTGAGGAACCCGTGACACCTGTGCCTGAAGCCGCGCTGCGTTATGTGCCGGTTGCAGTTAAGGCCTTGCCCGGCTGGTCTGCTGACCAGCTTTCGGAGGCCCTGCCGGCCTGGCGAAATTCCTGTCGAAAGATAATCAATCTTCCATCTGCCAAGGTACTGGGCCCCGGTACTGGGACAGCGAGTGACTGGCAGGGGTTATGTGAACAGCTCGGCGGATTGCCGGAGGGGAACACGGAAGCTCTGCGTCACTTCATTGAGATCAACTTTTCGGCGCTCCAGGTCACGTCGAAGAAAGGTGAAGCCGGTCTGTTTACTGGCTATTTCGAACCTATTCTCGATGCGGCACGGGGAAAATCCGAAACCTATAGTGAGCCAATATACGCCTTGCCCAAGGATCACGTGACGGTCAGGCTGGGGAATTTCGATCCTACACTTAAGGGTAAGTCTCTGGTCGGGCGAGTTGAGAACGGCCAGCTCGTACCGTATCGTGAGCGTGGAGAGATTGACCAGGGCGTCATTGTACAGGATGCGGAAGTGCTTTACTGGGCCCGCGATCTGCTAGATGTGTTCATTCTTCAGGTGCAGGGTTCAGGGATCGTCGAAATGCCCGATGGTGCCCGCCAGCGAATTGGCTTTGCCGGCCATAACGGCCATGCCTACGAATCGCTTGGTCGCTGGCTGATCGCTGAGGGAGAACTAGAGCCCAATCGTGCGGCATGGGAAGATATTCGTAACTGGCTTGAAACCAATCCCGCGAAAGCGCGATCTGCGCTGGCGGTAAACCCGCGCTTTATCTTTTTCCGCGAACTTGATGGTGATGGCCCTCTGGGCGCGGCGGGCGTACCGTTGGTGCCTGAACGTTCAATGGCGGTCGACCCGGAGCACATGCCGTTGAATGTTCCAGTTTGGGTCGATATTGAGCATCCGGATGGCAATCAGCGCCTTCAGCGTTTGATGTTGGCCCAGGATGTGGGTAGTGCAATTAAGGGCGTAGTGCGCGGGGATTTCTACTGGGGTACGGGTCGCGCGGCGTTAGACAAAGCTGGGCGTATGAAGAGCGCTGGGAGCTATTATATACTGGTGCCGAAGACTTTGATTCCTGTGAGATGAGTGGTTTTTCCCATTCTCATCATGCCCGTGAAGACGGGCACTGTTTCACGCCGATGTTGAACCAGGTAGCCGTCTGTGTTTATGGGCTTCCGCCTTCGTGAGAGCTACGAAGTTAGTGGTTAATGGAGGTGTAGTCACCACTTGCTTGGGCCCTTGCCGAAATGTGCTAAACAGATCGAAACTTAAGGAGCGTGCTATGAGCGAAGCCCCCCGCGTCGCCCTTTTTGTGACCTGTCTGGTCGACTTGTTCCGCCCGAGCGTTGGGTTCGCGGCTGTCAAGCTGATGCAGGACGC
>JAPKDV010000172.1 GCA_028822385.1 Alphaproteobacteria bacterium | reverse complement strand
GTACCGCGTACCTTCATCGCGCAGATGTGCGTTTAGGCGATCCACGAAGAACTTCAGAAGATCTCCGTCTAGGTCTCCGTCCGCACAACCAAGCAGCTGACGCGCCGCCTGAAAAGCCTTTCGTAAATCCAGGCGAATACGGTTTTCCAGAAGAATTCGAATAATCCCGAGGGCCGCGCGCCGCAACGCGAACGGGTCTTTCGAGCCAGTCGGTTTTTCATCAATGCTCCAGAAACCCACAAGCGTATCGAGCTTGTCAGCGAGCGCAACAACGTTACCAACAGGAGCCGTTGGGCACTGATCCGTAGGTCCGAGCGGCGCATAGTGCTGGGCAATCGCATCCGCAATTTCTTTCGGTTCGTTCTGGGCGCGGGCGTAGTAGCTCCCCATCACTCCTTGAAGTTCAGGAAACTCACCGACCATGCCTGTGACAAGATCGGCTTTGGCTAAGCGCGCAGCGCGCTCCGCTGCATCACTTGATGCGTCATCTACAAATTCGGAAAGCCAACTCGCGAGCATCACCACCCGGGACACCTTGTCGCCAACGCTACCAAGTTTGGCATGGAAGACGATGTCATTAAGGTCGGAAACCCGATCTTCGAGAGGCGTTCGGAGATCAAGATCCCAGAAATACTTGGCATCCGACAGACGTGCGCGGAGCACCCGTTCGTTACCTGAAACGATCGCCTCGGAATTTTGGCCTTCTATATTCGACACAAAAGCAAATTTGGCACTCAAGCCACCGTTCCCGTCACTGATGGCAAAGTACTTCTGGTGCTCACGCATGGAGGTGGTGAGCACTTCGCGCGGCAATGTCATGAAATCCGGATCTATGTTACCCAACAGCACAGTCGGCCATTCCACAAGTCCAGTGACCTCACGATACAAGGCGTCGTCCTCCGGTACGTCCAGAAAATTAGTCACACAGGTCTCGGTCATCTGGGAGCGGATACTCTGCTCCCGCTCGATATCATCGACGAGAACATACGCCGCGCGAAGCTTTTCCGAATAGTCGGAGAAACCCGAAACCGAGAACTCCTCCGGCGACATGAAACGATGCCCTCGGGTCTTGTTGGAAAACACAAGTTCGCCAGCCCCGGTATCAATCGAACCGGCGAGTGTCTCTCCATCGAACACTGCAAGAATGCTGTGCAGCGGGCGCACCCAGCGAAACGTCGTCGCAGACCAGCGCATGGATGTAGGCCATGATAAATTCAATGTCACATCATTCACAATGCCAGCCAGGACGTCCCGGGATTCGCCACCCTCTTCGGTCCAGCGCGCAACGTAGAAGGTCCCCTTCTTGTCTTCCTGGGTTTCGCATTGGTCGATCGATACCGGCACCGAACCCAGAAAACCCTCCAGCGCCTTCTCGGGCGCATCCGTGCGCGGACCTTTTCGTTCGACCTCTCGATCCGGCTGACTCTCGGGGATGCCGATTATCTGAAGTACCAGACGCCTCGGCGTGGCAGTGGAGTAAATATTCTCAAAATCAAGATTACCTGCCTTAAGAGCGGCTTCAAACATACGGACCAACTCATCAGCGGCGCGTCGTTGCATACGTGCCGGGATTTCTTCGGAGAGATATTCAATGAGCAACTCAGGCATCGGTCGCTCCATCAGTTCGCGAGGCCAACCAAGTTTCACAGCATGCCTTGGCAAGATCGCGGACGCGCAGAATATAGGCCTGCCGCTCGGTCACCGAGATTACGCCGCGCGCATCGAGCAGGTTGAATGTGTGACTGGCCTTGATGCACTGATCATAGGCTGGCAGCGCAAGCTTCGCACCAATCAGGGACTGGCACTCGTTCTCCGCATCGGTGAAATGCCGGAACAGCGCCTCGGTGTTAGCGAGCTCGAAATTGAACGCACTGAATTCTTTTTCAGCCTGCAGAAACACATCGCCGTATTTGGTTCCCGCGCCATTGAAGTCAAGATCGTAGACGTTCTCAACGCCCTGGACATACATGGCCAGGCGTTCCAAGCCGTAAGTCAGTTCGACCGCAACGGGATCACAATCAAATCCGCCAACTTGCTGGAAATAAGTGAACTGGCTGACTTCCATACCGTCACACCATACCTCCCAGCCAAGCCCCCAGGCTCCCAGAGTTGGGCTCTCCCAATCATCCTCAACAAAGCGAATGTCATGGGCCTGCGCGTCGATCCCAAGCGCAGCCAAACTTTCAAGATAGAGTTCCTGGCTGTTCGCCGGTGACGGCTTCAGGATCACCTGAAACTGGTAGTAGTGCTGAAGACGGTTTGGGTTCTCACCGTACCGGCCATCGGTCGGACGACGGGATGGCTGCACGTAAGCAGCCTTCCAGGGGTCCGGCCCTAAGGCGCGCAAAGTGGTCGCCGGGTGGAATGTCCCTGCACCCACTTCCATATCATAGGGCTGCAGGATCACGCAGCCACGATCAGCCCAGAACCTCTGCAATGTGAGGATCAGGTTCTGAAAACTCTGCGGCGATGCCGCCGAGCCAGCCGCATCGGGTTTCAAGTTCGCCATCGTCTATATATTCGCGGTGTAGGGGTGCCTGTGGGCGCAGGGAAAATAGAAGTGCCTCTATGCAGGGTCAAGCAATCCAACCCGGTATTTCAGCTACTTATCCTGATTCTTACCCTCGCGGACCACGAAAGTGTCCGATTCCTCATCATACTCTGTATTGAACGCTTTGGGCTTGTCCTTTGAAACCGGCGCCACAGCGGTACACTGACCGATAAATCGGAACAACACGAGCACCGCTACCACGATCACGACAAGAACCACTAGCTTCGTGAGAGAAAAGCCAAACATCTCAAATTGTCCTGTCTCTAGAGCCCAAACCGCGCCCAGATAGCGCGTTCCTCGATAGCCGTCATGGTTTGCTCTGGCAGCGCCCCGAGCATATCACTCCCATAAGAAGCTATACTCGTTCGCCCTAGTACCGAACGAATCATGGATTTGCGTTCACCGATTGGCACCATACGAACATCGTCTCCATACTTCTGGCGCAGCACGGAGCGAATGTCACCTAACCCATCGGCAAGACCAAGCTCTACCGCGCGTGCACCGGTCCAGAACGCGCCGCTGAAGAGTTCGTCGGAGCTCCTATCAAGACGTGAGCCCCGGCGTGAGCCTACATAAGCCTTAAAGTGGCCGTGGATATCCTCCTGCAGATCTTTGAGACGTGCGACGTCCTCAGGTTTCTGCGGCAGGAACGGGTCCAGGATCGCTTTGCTTTCGCCGGCGGTGTGCACCCGTCGTTCGATACCATGGCGTTCTATGAGTTCCTGAAAACCGAACCCGGACGAAACCACGCCGATTGAGCCAATTATCGAAGCCTCGTTCACGTAAATTTCGTCACCAGCACAGGCCAGCCAGTATCCCCCAGATGCGGCTACATCTTC
>JAPKDV010000171.1 GCA_028822385.1 Alphaproteobacteria bacterium | reverse complement strand
GCCGTACGCGGGATCGGCCAGGCTTCCTCGGTCCGCTCGACGAATACTTCGCCAGGATGCCGCACTTGAAGCTGTACGGTTGGACGCTTGTCCCAGCCGTTATCCTCTCCCTTCAAGAAGTGGTCATAGAAACGACGCTGCAGGTCCATGCCGTAGTCGGTATAAAAATGGGTGAAATGCTCGAGCCCATGCATTTCGAGCCATTTCTGATCACTCGCAGCGTTCACATAACCTTCCGTATTGCCGCGTGGGTGCAGGCCAACGCCGCCCCAGTTTCCCGATGACAGCAGGGGCACATTGATCTTGGAATAGTCCGGCATCCGAGCCTTCCAGTAATCGTCGACCAGCGGATGATCGAGAATATCTTTCCCGAAATCGGTGCGGTTATCTGCCAGCTCTTCCTCCGACAGGGTTTCCGGACCGGAGATCCATTCGCCGTTGAGGCGGCTTTTTTTGCCATAGGCGCCTTTGCCATGCTGACGCGGGACTACGGCGGAATTGTACCAAACCGAGGGGAAACGGCAGGCGATACCACCATGGTGGCCTAGATCGCGATAGTAATCTGCCGCGCCTTCCCAGACACACATGGCAGCCAGATGTTTGGGCTGGAGAGAAGCCACCTGCCATTGGTTCATCCCGTAGTAGGAAATACCACTGGTTCCGACCTTACTGTTCGACCAGGCCTGCGTGCCAGCCCAATTGATGCAGTCATGGTAATCCTGCGCTTCGCGCGGTGACCATACCTCAAGAAGACCAGGAGAACGCCCGGCGCCGCGGGAATCCACACGCATGCAGATATACCCTTCAGGCACCCATTTCTCCGGATCGACCAGTTCCCAGTTCTGATATCGGTTTGAAGAACCGGCCAGACAATCGGGATAGTCCTCCAGCATCTGCTTCCACTGATAGGGATAGCCATCTTCCCAAGCCAGCCACTTCGCATAGGGGCCATAGCTGATAATGACCGGGTACTGCCCGTCATCGTCGGGACGGTAGATATCGGCCCGCAGAACGATGCCGTCATTCATTTCGAGCGGCACATCCCAGTCGATGCGCATGCCATCATTAACCTTCGAGGTCATCTGACTGTCGCCAGGTGTCTGAATCTTGCCCATGCTCTTCTACCCTGCTTTCGTGTTTTCGTCCTAGATTCGTTTCTTGCCGCCGCTTTTGGGCGGAACAACCGGCAAGAGAAGATGGGATGGATGATTTGGTCCGCAATGGATTGTCACATTACCACCATAGACGCGTGCATCCCGGCCATCGTGGACAAAGGGCCCAACGCCGGTGAATTCGTTCTTCATGTTTGACAGTTTGCCTCCTGACACGCCCGGATAGACATAGTCGGTTCCACGCACTGTAAGACCCAGCCGGTATCCCGGCGGCACAACAATGGATGTCGGCCAGACCTCAATATCCAGCTCATAGACCTGTCCGGGTTTGAGCGGCTGCTCCTCATCATGAGAGTGATAAGGCTTATATCGACGCGACTTCTTCGGATCCAGCTTACGGTGGGACGCCCGCAACCAGCCCTGCGCGATTGGGGTGTGCGGATCGAGCGCGCCCTTAAACGTGACCTCCTTGAGGTCCGGCGCAAACAGGCGGACAATCAGAAACAGGTCGGCGTCTTTCGTAGCAGATGACACGAACAGCTTTGCTGCCAATGGCCCGGTCACTTCCATTGCCCTACCGGAAGCGGGCGTCAGGAATGTGACACCGTCACCAAGACCCGCATAGGTGATATTGGCCTTCTTTGCCGCCGCTCTGGCCGCCAGAGCACCTGTTCCCGGATCTAGATGAACCTTAGTCCATTTGGTGCGCTTAATCGGCCATTCTTTTTCGGCACGGGGCACAAAATGCTCACCCGGATGGCGGACATTGAGCTGAACCTTGGGCTGCTTCTTCCAGCCGGTATCCTCACCTTTAAGAAAATGCCCGAAGAACCGCTTCTGCAGATCCAGGCCATAATCAGTATAGAATTCGGTCCAATGCTCCCGACCGTGCATCTCAAGCCATTTTTCCTTGGACGCCGCGTTCACGAACCCGTCGATATTGCCGCGCGGGTGAAGTCCTTGCCCACCCCAGTTGCCGGCTGACAGAAACGGCACATCAACCTTCGACCAGTCGGCCGAGCGGCCACGATACCAAGCATCATCCAGTGTACGGGTGCGCAGCTCCTTCGGTAGATCCTCGCGGTTCTTCTTGAGTTGCGCGCGCGTGTAGGTTGGCGGGCCGCAAACAAGATCACCATGGACCATCGAACGTGGGCCGCTTTTACCAAGCCCGTGCTGCACAGATTCGACCTGCTTGTCGTACCAGTTGGTCACAAAGGTCGACAGAATACCGCCGTGATAGTTGGAATCCCGGTAATAGTCCCCCGCACCTTCCCAGACACACATGGCCGCGAGGTGGGGTGGCTTCAGACGAGCCACATGCCATTGATTGATCGCGTAGTAGGAAATTCCGTTCAGGCCCACCTTGCCGCTCGACCATGACTGAACACCGGCCCACTCGATGCAATTGTAGAAATCCTGAGTTTCGCGTTGTGAACGAACATCCACAACGCCGGGAGACCGGCCCGAACCGCGTGAATCCACACGGATCACTACATAGCTATCGGGCACCCATTTCTCCGGATCGACGACCTCCCAATTGGCGTATTTGTTCGTCGTGCCCTGGGCCACTTCAGGAAAGTTGTCGATCATGATCTTCCAGGCAGTTTCGTAACCCTCCTGAAACGACAGCCCCTTGGCATAGGGGCCATGGCTAATGATGACCGGATACTGTCCCCTCCCCCTCGGGCGAAAGACATCTGCCCGCAGGACATTGCCGTCGTCCATTTCAATCGGCACGTCCCAGTCGATCCGCATCCCGTCCCGAACCTCGGTGCGAAATTGCGGATCATCCGCATAAAGCTTGGACACTATCTATCCTGTCTCGGTTATTTGGCCGGAATGACCGGCAGCAGCAAATAGCCAGCGTGGTCACCGCCCAGATGCACCGTCACGTTGTTGTCAAACACCTCCGGCGGACGATCTGTCTCATCGTCGTGCAAGAACGGGCCAACACCGGTGAAAGTGTTTTTCATATTAGATAGTCCGGCATTCGGCTCACCGGGATAAACATAATCACAGCCGCGAATCGACAATGCGAAGCGATACCCCTTCGGCACCACTATCCCGCTGCTATGAATCTCGATATCGAGCTCATAGACCTCGCCCGGAGTGAGTGATTGAACCTCGTCATGGGTGTGCTGCGGCGCGTAGGGTTCGGACTTAGCTTCATCAAGCTTGCGGTGGGACGCCCGCAGCCAGCCAGATGCAACCGGCGTGTGTGGATCGAGAGCACCACGGAACGTTACTTCCTTCATGTCCGACTGGAACACCCGCAGAACCACGAACATATCTGCGTCCTTCGT
>JAPKDV010000040.1 GCA_028822385.1 Alphaproteobacteria bacterium | reverse complement strand
CCGACGGATTTCTGGTCGAGACTAATTCCCACGTAGAGGCCAAGTATGTCGAACGGACTTTCTAGATCCATTTCATCCATGGTCTCGTCATCAGGAAAGTCGCTGACGTGAATCGCCACATTGTTCACATGTGCTGACAGGCTGCGCGGAATCGTCGCGAAGGCTTCGCCCGCGATCGCTTCGATCTCGGTCAAGGTGGGGGCGGTTTCGTACATTGCTGTTGCTGCCATAGAAGCATCATATAGGGGTGCTTGATCGCCACGCCAAGCGGGATCAGTCTGTTGTTGAAGAGAATCTAAAGTCACGGAGAGACCAATGGCCGAAAAACTCGCTATTTCTGCTCGCGATTCTGCGATTTCCAAGCTTGATGGCTGGGGGCTTGTGAAAGACCGTGACGCGATTGCGAAGACCTTTACTTTCGACGATTTTAATGCCGCGTTCGGGTTTATGAGCCGCGCTGCCCTTAAGGCCGAGGCAATGAATCATCATCCCGAATGGCTCAATGTCTGGAACAAGGTCGATGTAACGCTCTCAACCCATGATGCTGGTGGTCTGACCAGACTAGATATGGAATTTGCCGCGTTTATGGATGGGTTGGTCTAGGAGCCCTAACGTGTCAGCCCGCGCCGAGTTGCGCGGCTATCCAGTCAGCCGACTGGGCGCGATAGCGATAGGGACGGTTGTTGGCGATGTGGTTTCCGTCCTCGACCACCAGCAACTCCACCGGACCCGTGGCTTCGGACGCTAAGCGTTCAGCATCGGTGTAAGGCACGATCCTGTCGAGTTTTCCTGCCAGTACAAACAGCGGACAGATAATGCTCTTTGCCGCACCTTCGAGTGAAAGCTTCGTCGCGTTCTCTAAGGCTTCGGCTTTGCTCGCAGCTCGGGATCGGGCGCGGAAGGCTGCCTGGGTAAGGCCCGGTAGGTTTTCCCAGACGGCGCCCCAGTCATAGGGGCCAGACAGAGAGATGCAAGCTTTCACCCGTTTTTCAAAGGCGGCTGCGCGCGCAACGTAGTAACCGCCAAGGCTGACGCTCCAAAGCCCGGCGCGGTCGGCGTCGATGTCGGATCGTCCCTCCAGCCAGTCAAATACGGCACCTACCGGGACCTCATAATCGTGGCGGATCGCAAAGTCATACTCGCCTTCGCCCTGTCCCGGTCCGTCGAAGGTCAGAGTTGCTAGGCCGCGATTGAGAAACAGTGATTCATAGGAGTCCATCTCTTCCTTGGAGGTGTCTAGACCCATCGTCATGACAACGACTGGTGGTTTGTTTGCTTCGGTTGGTCGCCGCAGGATGCCTGCGAGAGTTTTCCCCTCATAGGGTATTTCTACGCGTTCGCCTGCGGGCCGGAGATGAGGGAGGGCATCACTACGACAAGCGACAGGCTTCATATGTGCTGCACGCATCTCTTCGGGATCGTTCACGAATAGGAACTTGGCAAAGTGGTAGCAGACGCCCGCGGTGGTGAGGTGTTCCTCCGCGCTTAGATTGTGCCCATCGGTGAGGGCCTGACGCCCTATTTCCTCGTGGATGGCAGCACGCACCGACCAGGCCGCACACCATTCTTCCCAAGTGTTGATGGTGGTCGTGACTTCTTCGAAATCCGTAAATGGTATGCCGTTCGCAACGAATCGTGGTGCCCAGTGACTGAGCGCAGCGATAACGCGGGGGTCTTTGGTCGAAATGTCTTTTGCACCTATCGTGCGCCCATGCGCAGTGCGCCGTCGAGGCGCAGTACCGCGCCATTGATCAAAACGTTGTCACACATATGCATCACCAGTTTAGCGAATTCATCTGTTCGGCCAAGGCGCTTCGGGAATTCCGGTTGTTCACTCAGGCTGGCACGAGCTTCGTCGGGTAGACCTGCCATCATGGGGGTATCTATCAGGCCCGGCGCGATGGTGTTCACCCGGATGCCTTGAGAGGCAAACTCACGCGCGGCGACGAGCGTGAGTGAAACGATTGCACCTTTGGAGGACGCGTAGGCAGCTTGTCCGATTTGTCCTTCGCTGGCGGCGACGGAGGCTGTGTTGACGATCAGGCCGCGCTCACCGTCTGCCATCGGGTCGATTCCGGAAAGGTCGGCGCCGAAGAGCCGTATCATGTTGAAGGTACCGATTAGATTGACCTGAATGACCGAGTTGAAGATCTCCAGCGGAAGTGGTCCGTTGCGCCCAACAATCCGGCCCGGTGTTGCGATGCCGGCACAATTAACCAGCAGGCTGGCGACACCGTTAATCTGGCGGGCGGCGGTGATGGCGGTTGTGGCGCTGTCGGAACTCGTGACGTCGCATTCTACCGCTGTGCCACCGATCTCGTGTGCGACCGTGTGAGCGCCATCCATGTTCACATCGAGCAGCGCGACTTTCATGCCGGCCTGCGCGCAATGGCGCGCGACTTCAGCGCCAATGCCCGATCCACCGCCGGTGATGATCGCTGCCTTACCGTTCACATCCATATTGTCTCTCCCTATATTTTTTCACTTGTTTCGGTCCGACTTGCCTAATGCTTCAGTCAGTCGGGTTCTTCAATGTCTTTGCATCGAGACCCAGTATCCAGCCCTCAACTTGGCGTACTGCCGATGACGCTGGTTCGCCCGAGGTTCGGTGCCCGAAGATTACGTTGAGCATGCCGAACAATCCGACGGTTGCATCGAAACGGTCTTCGCCGTCCCTCCCATCGCCAAACCCGTCGCGTATGTCACTGTTGAGGGCTGCTGAGAGTTGCACCTTGTTAGCGTTCGCCCAGCCAAGGAGCCGTGCGGAATCTTCACGCCGGTGACCCATGTTGAGTTTGGATTTGTTGGATAACGCGATCTGGAGGTTGAGGTGGCCGTAGACCTCACCCGGATAGGTTTCGGCGACCGTGATCCCCGGCCGGGTCAGTAACTCGGTCAACCGGCCGTCAAAGGGCCAGAGATGAAGGGCGGGGTCCTGGCGCAAGCCTGGCGCGATCAGATCGCGCCAGCCAGAGATCGCGGCCTTCCCCACTTGCTGTGCCCCGAGAGTCCAAAACATCGGATTTGCAGTGGCGCGCAAATCGGTCGGATGATCACATTGTCGGAACAATTCATCCGTATCGGAGAGTTTGAGAGCGTCGACCAAGTGCTGGCGGCGGGTCCCGCCTGGTCGGTTTGGATAGAACGGGCGTTTGGGTGAAATCTCGTCTTCGCTGTTGGCCGGGTCATAGAAATGTTTCCATGCGCCACGACCGAATTTGGGCAGTGCCGTCATAAAACGTTCGATTCCGGCAGACTTGGCGTAGGCAAGAGGAACGCCGAGTGGAAAATCAAACCCGACAAATGCGGTTTCACCCTCACCGGCAGCAGCTTTCAGGCGCGTGAACAAATCATTGAGATTACTGACGGCTTCTGGCGCAAGAGCGATGTAGCTCCCGTTGGCTGTGCGGACAGCTCGAGCCATGGATCGTTTTCGTGGGTCGATAGACCAATCGGCATGGGCGACCAGTGCCGGTGGTTTCAGGACGGATCGTGGTTTAGCGGCGAGCGCGTTCACGTGGCCGTCGGATTAAAGGAATCAAGGAACGGAAAGAGGGCGGCATTGAACGCTATTGGGTTCTCAATATTCGAGAGATGTCCGGCCGGGTCGATTTCCACATAAGTCGCGTTGGGCATACGCTTGGCCATCTCGCGCATGCCCGCCGGAGGTGTGCCGAGATCCTGTGCGCCGCAGATCAGCAGGGTTCTAAGGTTTATTTTGTACAATTTTTCCATGTAGTTGAGCCGGGTCATGGCACTGGCGCAGGAGGTATAGCCGTCGACGGTGTTGGAGGCGATCAACCTCCGGGCCCGTTTTACCAACTCGGGCTGCGCGGTACGGACGTTCTCCGCAAACCAGCGCAGCGGCATGACTTCGACCAAAGGATCCAGGCCGTCTCGGGCCACACTCTCGATCATACCCTGCACGGTGGCTGCGAATTCACCGGTAAAATCAGCTCGGGTGTCGGCGAGTACATAGGCGTTGATGCGTTCTGGAGAGCCGAGGGCGAGGGCCTGTCCGGTCATGCCGCCGATCGATAGCCCAACAAAGTGGCTAGAGGTGATACCCAACATGTCCCATAACGCGATGATGTCAGCTGAGAGGTCTTCGAGATTCCAGGGTCCGGGTGGTGCGCCGGTCCCGTCATGGCCACGGGTGTTGTACCGCAGGATCCGGTAACGATCGGACAGCAGGGCAACCTGTTCGTCCCAGAGAGAAAAATTTGTGTTGAGCGAATTTGAGAAAGTTAGCCAGGGGGCAGCCTCCGGCCCGTCAATTTGACAAACGAAGTCGATCCCGTTGGCCGTTATTCGCATCAGCTGGCTACTGCGACGTATAGGCCGGGAGCGGTGTTCCAGCGGTTGACAATGTTCCAACACTTTTTTCAATCAGTGGAATAACCTTGTCGCCGAAGGCTTCGATGGAACGCATTGCTGCATCATGAGAGGTGTCCCCCATGGTCATATAGAGCGCAGTGTGGAACGGGCGTACCTGCTCGATTTCCTCGACCAGCTTTTCTGCGACGGTTTCTGCATCACCAATTGGGTTCCAGGCGAGAATGTCTTCGGGAGACATTTCATCCTTGAAAGATTCTTCGGGCAGCCATGGCGTGTTGAGCTCGGTCTGGCCGCGCCGCAAATAGCGCGACAGGCGGACTTGGTAGCGGGCGTTCTCGGCGAAGGCGAGGGCCTCGGCCTTGTCGTCGGTGACGAAGCAATACCGCAATGTCCCGAACTGCAGATCGTCGGGGCTTTTGCCTGCCGCGCTCCAAGTGTTCTCGGCCTCGGCGCGAATTTCGGCTAGGGTTTTGGTGTCCCTACCAAAGCCAGATACGAAGAGCGGATAATTACCCTGCACGGCGCGTTGCTGGGAACCGAGACTGTTGCCGGCAATCCAGATTTCCGGCTGTGGCTCTTGTGCCGGGCGTACCGTAAACCAGGTTTGGGGTAGATCGATATGCTTGCTGTGATATTCGAAGGATTCCTGTCCCAAACCCTTGGACAGAAAATCAATCCACTCATTGGTGATCTCGCTGGCCTCTGAGATTTCAACCCCAAACCTCGTTAGTTCGTGCGCCTGATACCCAGCACCGAGTCCAAGCACGAGGCGCCCTTCTGCGAGACAATCGGCAAATGCGATCTCTCCCATCAGGCGTGCCGGCTGATACAGCGCAGGCAGCACGACGGCGGAACCAAGGCGGATACGCAAGGTTTGTGGCGCGATGTGGCCGATCATCATCAGCGGCGATGGAGAAAGTGAGTAGTTGGAAAAGTGATGCTCAGTAAACCATGAAATGCCGAACCCGGCGGATTCTGCAGCTTGTACCTGTTCGACAGTTTGCGTGATGATTTCGGACACCGTCTGGGACGGGTGACGTCGGTTCATTAGGTTAAATATGCCGTAATCCATCGTCTTCTCCCTGTGCCTCTATTAACCCGTTTTGCTACCGTCGGAGTCAACCATGCTCGGTTTGGTACGGATTTCACGTCGCGCGATATAGAATGCGGACCCGATGATGATCGCAGCACCTAGGACCGTGTAACGATCGGGGATCTGATCAAACAGGAGATATCCGAACAATGCGACAAATGGCAGCCGCGCATAGTCGAAGGGGGCGATCAGCGAGGCATCTGCCAGTTCGAAGGCCCGCGCCATGAGAAAGATAGCGGCTGTGCCCATGGCCGCCATGGATATTGACAGCCAGAGCGCCGTGAAGCTGGGTGTTTGCCAGTTTGGCAGTGCCAGCAAAAATAGCAGGAGAGAGACCCAAACCGTCTGGTAGACCGTGATGGTGGCAGTTGATTCGGTTCGTCCCAGTCGCTTCAGTGTGAAGTACCAGAGGGTGACGCCCGCTGCCGAAGCGATCGGCAGTAGCGTTGCAGGATCGAATACAACAAATCCCGGGCGCAGGACGACCAAAACACCCATAAAACCCACCACAGTTGCTGCCCAGCGTGCGAGTTCGACGCGCTCCTTCAACAGGACCACCGCCATAATTGTCGTAAACAGGGGGGCAGTGAAATTGAGCGTTGTGGCCAAGGCAACGGGGAGATGTGCCAAGCCCAGAAACAATAGGGCCGTCGTCATAGCGGTTAGCAATGCCGAAACAAAGTGCAGACCATGGCGCTTGGTCCGCAGTACCTCTCCCTTGCCCTTCAGAATCCAGGGTAGCATCAACGGTAAGGCCCAGATGAAACGAAGCGCGGAGGTCTCGAAGGCCCCAACTTCATCTGCCACGATCCGGACTATCGAATGGTTGCCCGCCAGACAGGCCACGCCGGCTACCATCGAGATTCCGCCCCAAACCTGCCGGGGCAAGCCGAGGATACTTCGATCGGTTTGGGGTGGATAGTTCATGGGTTCTTTTTGACCTTTCCAGTAATGGCTTCATTGCGCGCGATATATACCGCAGATAGCCCGATAATGAGCGCGCCGATGATTGTCCAGTTGTCCGGGATTTCCATGAACCAGACGAAACCGATCAGGGCGGTCACCGGGAGGCGCAGAAAATCGAGGGGAATCACAGCGGAGGCTTCGGCCAGACGCATCGATTTTGTCAGCGCCAAATGGGCCAAGGTGGTCAAGGCCCCGATCGTGAAGGTCACACCAATCATGACCACGCTGGGAGATTCCCAAACGAAGATGGCGGGTATCAATGTGAATATCGTCAAAAATAGATTGAAGGACGTGACGATTGCACGGGCGCTGTCGACCTGCGCCATAACGCGGATCATCAGGACGTTAACCGAAATCATCATTGCGCTGCCGAGCGCGAGCAGAGCACCGAGTTGAACGGTTTCGACGCCGGGCCGAATAACAATTAGTACGCCGGCAAACCCCACCAGTGTGGCGGCCCATCGTTTGGCGCGCACCACTTCATGCAGGAAGATTGCGGCCAGAATAGTCGCAAATAACGGCGCGGTGAAGTTCAGGGCCACAGCCTCACCTAACGGCATAGTGGCGACAGCGGTAAACCAGGCCAGTGTGGCAATCGATGAGGTAATGCCGCGGATCAGGTGGAGTTTGGGTAGTTTGACCCGAAGGTCGGAATAGTCTGGACCCTTTATAATCAGCGGTAGGACAAAAATTAGTCCAAAGAACGAACGCATGAAGGAAATCTGGAATGGATGCAGTTCAGTGCTCGCGAAACGCACTAGACCATGCCCAATGGCGAACAGCACGACAGCAGAAATCATCAGGACTATGGCGAGGACAGGAGGAGAAGGAGGTGTAAATGAACGGAACATTTGCACGACCATAAACCCCCGGGAATGTCTCTGATAGTCGAGGGTTGCACGGCTGAGTTGCAGCCAGACTCAGGGTTTCCCGCATTACGGCCAGGAAGCTCACGCTAGGTTGGCCATACTTCTCCCCGCTGCAGAATTTGACAGCAGGACGCTTGGTAGTGTTTATCAGCAATGTTCCAACAGGCGGGACACCGGCCCATGCTTCGTGTGGCGACCGGGACAAAAATACGAACAATTCAGGGCTGAGAGATGAGCAAAAAGGTTTACACGGACGCCAAGGCTGCGCTCGAAGGAACTCTTTTCGACGGGATGACAATCCTGGCCGGGGGCTTTGGCCTGTGCGGTATTCCCGAGCATATGATTCTTGCGATCCGCGATTCGGGCGTGAAGGATCTCACCGTCGCATCGAACAATGCTGGCATTGATGATTTTGGCCTCGGATTGCTGCTTCAAACGCGTCAGGTCAAGAAGATGATCTCGTCCTATGTGGGTGAGAACAAGACCTTCGAAGCCCAGTATCTCGCGGGTGAGTTGGAGCTGGAATTCAATCCGCAGGGCACGCTAGCTGAACGCTGCCGCGCCGGCGGTGCTGGTATTCCGGCCTTCTTCACGAAGACCGGTGTGGGCACCCTGATTGCTGAGGGCAAGGAAACTCGTGACTTCGACGGTGTGACATACCTGATGGAACGTGGTCTTGTTGGTGATCTGGCAATCATCAAAGCCTGGAAGGGCGACACGGCGGGTAATGTTGCCTTCCGCAAGACGGCGCGCAATTTCAATGCCCCCATGGCAACTGCTGGTAAGATTTGTGTGGTTGAGGTCGAGGAACTGGTTGAACCCGGCCAGCTCGATCCTGATGGCATTCACCTGCCAAGCATTTACGTCGACCGCATCTTCCAGGGTTCGGATTTCGAGAAACGCATTGAGTTCCGCACGATCACTGAAGATTGAGCGACTCCGCAATGGCAATAAAGAAGGAGACAGAAATATGGCTTGGTCACGAGATGAAATGTGTGCCCGTGCGGCACTAGAGCTCGAAGACGGCTTCTACGTGAATCTCGGTATTGGTATGCCGACTAAAGTTGCCAACTTTATCCCCGGTGACATGAACGTCACGTTCCAGTCGGAAAACGGCATGCTGGGAATGGGTGCGTTCCCGCGGGACAACGAAGTCGATGCTGACCTGATCAATGCGGGTAAGCAAACGATCACCGAACTGCCGGAATCGGTTTATTTCGACAGCGCACAGTCTTTTGCGATGATCCGTGGTGGGCATATCAACATGTCGATCCTCGGCGCATTGCAGGTTGGTGAGAATGGTGATCTGGCCAACTGGATGATCCCAGGCAAGATGGTCAAGGGCATGGGCGGTGCGATGGACCTGGTAGCGGGCGTCAAGCGCGTTATTATCTTGATGGACCACAATGCCAAGGACGGCTCGGCCAAGCTGCTAAAGGAATGCAACCTGCCGCTGACCGGTGCTGGCGTCGTTGACGATATTATCACCGAGCTTGGCGTTTTCTCGATTGGTGAGGGCGGGGTACACATTCAGGAACTCGCGACTGGTGTCAGCGTCGATGAGGTGCGTGAGCGCACCGAAGCGACCATCGTCACACAGTAACGCAACCTCTATCGGTGGACGCTATTTGTATCCGCTAGTTTGAAAGGCCCTACGTAATTGCGTGGGGCCTTTTTACCAATGGGTCTTTTGCATGAACCGTGATGCGCTTCTGGGCGTTTTGGCCGGTGTCGGCGTGTTGCTCCTGTTCTCGGGCTTCCTTGTCGTCTCGCGCTTTGGTGCGACGTCGACCCTTACGGTCTATGACATGGCTGCCCTTCGATTTGGCATTGCCGGAGTCTTGACGATTCCGTTCTTTTTCTTTGTGCGGTGGCCGCGCATCCCGCTCTGGAAAGCGGCGGTGATCGCGATAACTTCGGGCGCACCATTTACCCTGCTCGTCTTCGGTGGGATGTCCTTCGCGCCAGTGGCCCATGGTGGCATCGTGATCAACGGGGCGATGCCCGTCTTTGCATCCTTGCTTGCCTGGGCAGTGTTTGGTGTGCGCCTAAGTGGATGGCGGATTTTTGGAGTGTTGCTGATTGTGATCGGAGTGGCCGGGACGGGCTATGAAGCATTGTTACTTGGTGAACCCGGACAATGGAGAGGGCATCTACTTTTTCTGGGTGCCGCGGCACTAAATGCGACGTTTTTGACGTCCGTTCGCGGCTGGGGATTGACCGCATTTCAGTCTCTGATCACCGTGAATGGCATCAATCTGCTGCTCTATATTCCGCTCTGGTGGCTGGCCTTGCCAAGCAATTTGGCAGCTACCCCTTGGTCAGAAATTCTGCTCCAGGCGGTTTATCAGGGAATCGTCGCCGCCTTTATTGCGTCCATCATGATTGCCCATGCGGCCCGGATGCTAGGGGGTATGCGGCAAGCAGCGATGATGTCTGGAGCACCAGCAGTCGCTGTTCTGATTGCGATCCCGGCGCTAGGTGAAATACCCTCGACCATCAGTATTGTTGGCATCTTTGTGGTGACTGCCGGTATTCTCGTGGCTTTGGGTCCAGGTCTTCTCTCGGGTAGCGCTTCGCCAAGTACGGCGCCTAATGTGACACCGGGTGTGAAACCGGAGAAATCATGACGGAATTGCGTACGAGCTTTGCGATTGGTCTGGCCTGCGGGTTGGTGGTTCCGTTCGTCTGGGGTGGCTGGATCGTGGCCTCGCGGTTCGGCGTCCTCAATGCGCTCACTCCGTATGATATTACAGCGATCCGGGTTGGCGTTGGCGCGGTTATTGTCTTTCCACTTTTGCTGACGCACGGCTTGGCTGGCTTGCCGCTTTGGAAGGCTGCGGTCCTGTCTTTTGGGGTTGGTGCGCCCTTTGCGCTTGCCTCATTCGGAGGGATGTCGCTGGCGCCGGTGATTCACGCTGGGGTGCTGACCAACGGGACTATGCCAATCTTTGCTGCTATCGTTGGCCTCCTGTGGCTGCGCGAGCGACCGTCCCCAACACAAGCCGGCGGCATTGTTATGATAGTGGTCGGTAGCCTGTTGCTTGGTGGCGACAGCTTCTCTGTCCACGCCCCGGCCGATCAGTGGTTAGGTGATTTTCTTCTGATTGGGGCGGGCGCCTGTTTTGCCCTGTACATGACGGCCCTGCGCCGCTGGAACGTGACGATTTTACAGGCCGTGATTGCGGTGCCAACCATCAGCACGGCTATTTATGTCCCAATCTGGATCCTGTGCCTCCCCTCAGGCCTGCTGCGTGGCGATGGCTTTCCGCCCTGGGAGCAGATAGCGCTGCAGGGTGTCTATCAGGGTGTGGTGGCTAGTTTCATCGTCGTCATGCTGATCACGCGAGCCACCAAAACTATTCGGGCTACTACCATGGCCGTGTTTCTATCCGGCGCCCCGTTGCTGGCAGTGTTGCTAGGAATTGTGCTGTTGGAAGAAGTTCCAACACCCCTCGCTTGGGCAGGACTGGTCATCACAACGGTGGGTATGGTGCTGGCTGTGGGCCGACGGCCTTCCAAACCTATGACAGCCGCAGCACCATTCGATTGATCGCGCTCATGACGCGATAGAGCGCATCGAACTGAACCAAGAACGCTGCGTAATTTATTTCCGCACGTTTCTCACGCACGGCTTCATGGATGTCGGCTAGGGTCCTGTTGCCGTCACATAGTCCGACGATCATGCGTGCCAGTGGCGGCACGGGCATATCGATTTTTAGCCCTTCGGTAGACACCACAATTTTTCCACCCGCTGGCATGCGTTCGGCGGCTTCCTTCGCGGTGTGGTTAACCAGCATGGGGATAGTGTCGGGTGAGTCTGTGGTTGGCGGTGATGTGTCGTTGTCCTTACGAATTGCATAGAACACATGTTTTTTTATGTTGCCCGTAAACTGCTCGGCAAAAGCCGCGCGTGTGATGGCGTCGAAGGGTTCGAGGAGTTTAAGCAACCGCGGATCGCGGACCAGCCACGCGGGGTCGTAGTGGAAGGGTTCGATAAACGAGACCAGGCGCATATCTGCACCCGCTACCCAGTCCGCAATTTGAGGCACCGTATAGGCACGGTCTCGTGAGTGGAGAAACAGATCATAGACACCCGGATCGCCGCCCTCGAGGTGATCGCGGATCAATCCGTTGCGGTTGAGCCAGGCGGTTGGGGGCAACGCCTTGGCCAGACGCTTGGCCGTGTCCACGCGGTCGCTATCTCCCATTTCGTCGCTGGGTGCTAGGTTTCGCAACATATCCTGCATCTGATAGATGCCAGTCCTTCCGTACTCGCCATAGACCATGACGCCGATCCCGCCATCAGGGGCGAGCTGCTCAGTCAGTACCGCGAGGCCGGCATCCGGATTTTCGAGATGATGCAAAACACCACAGCAGTCGATGTAGTCCCATGGGCCCGGAGCGATTTTGGCTACGTCGAGAAGTGAACCTTCGACGAAGCGTACGTTTGAGAGACCCCGGAATTCGGCGCGTTCTTTGGCGATGGCCTGACTGGGCCCACTCATGTCGAGGTGCACAACTTTGCCCGGAATACTGAGATCGGACATGTTCTGCGCTAGCATTATGGCGGCATCCCCGGTACCTCCGCCGGCCACCAGTGCGTTGAACGGTGCGGTTAGATCGCGGCAGCCCCCGAAGACAAAGTGATTAACCTCAGGAATGTTGCTGGGCGATCCCACAATCAAACGTTTGCGTTCATCCGCAGGAATGCGCTCGGGGTAGGGATAGGATTCGTATTGGGTGCGGACTAGGCGGTCGCGGGTATTGTTGTCAGACATGATGTGATTAGCCGTCGATATCGATCACGAGGCGGCCAGTCGACTGGCGCCCTTCGAGCATGGCGAGCGCCTTGGGTGCGTCGGCCAAAGGGAACACCTGGGAGATATGAGGTTTTAGTTTCCCTTCTTCCCACCAGCGTGTGAGTTCTGCAAAGCCCTCACAAAATACCTTTGGTTCCTGGGTGCGGTAGGCGCCCCAGTAGACACCGATGATAGAGATGTTTTTGACCAGCAGGTAGTTACCGGGGAATTGGGGAACATCGCCGCTGGCGAAACCGATCACCAGGAAACGGCCACACCAGGCCATGGAACGCATCGCTGCCTGCGCCAGATCACCGCCGACCGGATCGTAGACCACATCGACGCCTTTCCCATCCGTCAGTTTTCGTATTTCCACGCGCAATTCGTCGTCGGTGTAGTTAATTATATGGTCCGCCCCACGTTCGGCCGCCAAAGCGAGTTTTTCGGTAGAAGAGGCTGCGGCGATGACGGTGGCCCCCATCGCCTTGGCGCATTCGATGGCGGTCAGTCCGACCCCGCCGCCCGCACCGAGAACCAGAACGGTTTCACCGGGTTGCAGATTTGCCCGATGCGCGAGTGCGATGTGCGATGTGCCGTAGGCGACGGGAAACGCCGCTGCTGTCGCGACATCCATACCTTTGGGTATTGGGAAGACTGTGTCGGTATTGCACACCGCTTGTTCGGCGAAACCGCCGACGGATAACACCGCCATCACTTGGTCACCGGGTTTGAAATCCGTCACGTCGTCCGCGACTTCGAGTATTTCACCCGCTCCCTCAAGGCCGGGCGCGAATGGCAGTTTGGGCTTTTCTTGATAATGCCCGCGCACCAGTACGGTATCCGCAAAGTTGACGCCGGCAGCGCGCATCCGAATGCGAACCTGTCCGGGGTACATCTGGGGTTCGGGAAGTTCACCGAGCTTAAGTGTGTCCGGGTCTCCCCAGTCTTCACAAACGATTGCACGCATCACGAAGCTCTCCATCTTATACGAACGCTAGGGCGGCTCTCGACAAAAGATCTGCGCGCAACCTCCACGACCGCCAGATTCGCAGTTTTGCCGATCGCTGGTTTGTAGTGATAATGCGGATTTATGAGCTCGTCCATTCGCTCCCACCTTGCCTCGCTCACAGGGGCCATGCAAGTTAGCTTCAGGACAGAATATGGAGCGACCTTATATGTCGGAAAATAGAGTACGCGGCTATTTTGGGGTTGGTGTTGAGGGAATTTCCAAACCGATGAATGTCGGAGCGATCATGCGAACGGCGCATGCCTTCGAGGCCAGTTTCGTTTTCACTATTGGTGCGGTTTATTCAAAACGTGAGGGTGGCCGGTCGGATACGTCGGATGCCCTCGAGCACCTGCCGCTGCATGAATATGATGGGCTGGATAATTTTGCTCTGCCGCGCGGCTGCGATCTTGTTGGCGTGGAACTTACCGATGATGCAGTTGATTTACCGAGTTTTCGACATCCGCAGCAAGCGGCCTATGTGCTGGGGCCCGAGCGCGGTTCGCTTTCGCCGGAGCTGGCGGATCTGTGTGCTCATGTAGTCAAGATTCCAACACGTTTCTGTGTGAATGTAGGAGTTGCAGCAGCGATCGTAATGTACGACCGCACGCTCACCCTGGGGCGATATCCCGCACGGCCACTTATGCCGGGCGGACCGCTTAAGGCTCTTTCGGACCATGTTCACGGTGGCCCGATCATTCGTAGCCAAAAACTTTCGTAAAAGAATAAACAATTACAATACCTTGATAACGAACCTCCTTGGCGTGACTCGAATGGAATTGTTAGGATTGATAGTATGAACCTCGTGAGAAAACTCTTCCTCTGGTTGGTGGTAGCTGCGTTGGGCGTCTTTGCCGCTCTGCCGCACGCTGCGCTAGCGCAGGAGGCCAAATCGATTGGCAGCTTTGGCGACTGGGATGCCTATACCCGTGGGACGGCTGGAAACCGGTTTTGCTACATGGTCTCCAAACCAAAGGAAGCAAGTCTGCGCTCACGTCGCGGCGAAATTTTTTTTCTAGTCTGGCATCGTCCTGATCAGAAAGAATTCGATGTTGTGCAGCTCGATATCGGCTACCCGTTCAAAAAGGGTTCCGAGGCCGAGATCCGCGTCGGCAGCGATTCGTGGCTCCTGTTCACACGCGAAGAAAGCGCCTGGACCTACGAGCGGGCGCATGACAAGGAGCTTGTGACCGCCCTGCGAAAAGGCTACCGGTTGACCGTCACGGGTACTTCCGAGCGCAATAATCTCACGCGGGACGACTATTCCCTCAAGGGTACAAGCGCGGCCTATAGTGCTATTGGCAAGGCCTGTGGACGGGGCTGACCCTAACAGGAATACTTGCGTTTTCGGGCATCGCGTCCTATGTGATGCGCCATGCCTATAAACCCTGATGTTTTTGCCGCTCCTGCCGAGGATGTTGGTGCGCCGATCAATCTAATTGGCCTAGACCGCGACGATATGGCCGCGGAGCTTGCCAAGATGGGTGAGCCGAGATTTCGGGCCGAACAGCTGTTTAAATGGGTCTATGGGCGCGGCGTGACCGACTTTGAGGAGATGACTAATATCTCCAAACCGTTGCGCACTAAGTTAGCTAAAAATTTCGTCGTCGCACGCCCGGGAATTTCCCGCGACCTCGCCTCTACCGATGGCACTTATAAATGGTTGCTTAACCTCGGCGACGGCAATGAGGTTGAGTGCGTCCACATTCCCGAAAGTGATCGTGGCACCCTGTGCGTTTCGAGCCAGGTTGGCTGCACCCTGAATTGCCAGTTCTGCCACACGGGGACCCAGCGCCTAGTACGTAATCTGGGGCCAATGGAGATTGTCGGCCAAATTATGCTGGCGCGCGATCACCTTGGTGAGTGGCCGACGGCCGAACGCCCGACAATCTATGAACGGAAATTGTCCAACATCGTTATGATGGGGATGGGCGAACCACTATATAATTTCGACAATGTGGCCAAGGCTCTGAAGATCGTCATGGACGATGCTGGGATCGCCATTTCGCGCCGCCGGATCACCTTATCGACAGCTGGCGTCGTGCCGCTGATTCGGCGTTGTGGTGAAGAGCTTGGCGTGAACCTCGCGATTTCGCTGCACGCCACGCGTGACGAATTGCGTAATGAGATCGTCCCGATCAACCGGAAATACCCGATCGCGGATCTTCTTGGCGCCTGTCGCGAATATCCTGGATTGCGCAATTCACGGCGCATCACCTTTGAATATGTGATGCTGCGCGATGTAAATGACAGCGATGCCGATGCGCGCGAACTGGTGAAGATCATTGCTGGCATCCCGGCGAAGGTGAACTTGATCCCTTTCAACCCATGGCCCGGCGCGCCTTATGACCGCTCGAGCGATGAGCGGATTGAGGCCTTTGCTGAGATCGTTCGGAATGCCGGATATCCCTCCCCTGTTCGGACTCCGCGCGGAGAGGACATCATGGCCGCATGCGGTCAGCTGAAGTCTGATAGCGAGCGCCCACGTCGCGTCGCTGCAGAGTAGGGCCTGATAGATTAACTGGTCTGAATTACCTTTGCAGATGGGGAAGCGAGGACATGTTCGCTCTAAGGTTCGGAGGTATGACGCAAAGTGAGACCGAGCTATATGGTCGGCGATTTTATTCTGGGACGGGCCGTCGCAACTTTTGGCGGTGTTCTGCCGCTGATGGGTGTGCCATCGAGTTTCCACACACGCTTTCCGCCATTGCTGTTAAAACCTCTCCACAAAAATAGCTGTGTATTGCGTTCTGTTGTGGCGGTGATGGCTGGCTTGCCAATTCTGTTTGCTGGCCTGGCCATGGTCTGGCCGGCTAAGACGGGGGTCAGGATTTTACTGTTCTGGTGCCGTTTTAGTCGTTCACTCGTGGGTTGCCCCCGCGCTGCGCACGACTATACTCCGCCGCGGTTTTCCAAAACGAATGGAACAATACCATGACGTTGAGCGACGTGAAAAAAGTTGTGCTTGCCTATTCAGGCGGACTCGATACTTCGGTGATTCTTAAATGGCTGGAGGAGACCTATGGCTGCGAGATCGTGACCTTCACCGCAGATCTCGGCCAGGGTGAAGAGCTTGAGCCGGCACGGGCAAAAGCCGAGATGCTTGGCGTGAAGGAAATCTATATCGAGGATTTGCGCGAAGAATTCGTGCGTGACTATGTCTTCCCGATGTTCCGGGCCAATGCGGTCTATGAGGGTGTTTATCTGCTGGGTACGTCGATTGCCCGCCCGCTAATTGCCAAACGCCAGATTGAAATAGCCCATGAAACCGGCGCCGATGCCGTCTCCCATGGTGCTACAGGCAAGGGTAATGATCAGATTCGCTTTGAACTCGGTTATTACGCGCTTGATCCCGACATTACGGTGATTGCGCCCTGGCGTGAATGGGATCTGACATCCCGGACAAAGCTGCTCGACTTTGCAGAGAAACACCAGATTCCAATTGCCAAGGACAAGCGCGGCGAAGCGCCGTTCTCGGTCGATGCGAACCTGTTGCACATCTCTGCCGAAGGAAAGATGCTTGAGGACCCCTGGGTGGAGGCAGAAGAGCATATCTATACCCGATCGGTTTCACCTGAGAATGCGCCCGACAAGCCGACCTATATTGAGTTAGATTTCGAGCAAGGTGATCCGGTCGCCATTGATGGCGAGCGGCTGTCGCCAGCCATGCTGCTGACCAAGCTCAACGAGCTGGGCGGGGCGAATGGCATTGGTCGTCTCGATCTGGTGGAAAACCGGTTCGTCGGTATGAAATCCCGCGGCGTATACGAGACGCCGGGCGGCACCGTG
>JAPKDV010000170.1 GCA_028822385.1 Alphaproteobacteria bacterium | reverse complement strand
GATAGCCCCATAGCCGAAAATAGGTGATCGCCGCGAAGAGCACCGTCCCCCCGATGACGACGCCAATAAAGGTCAGCAGCAAGATTGGCTGTTCGAACGGGAAAATTTCCCAAGTGAGCTTGCCGAAGATCGGGTCCGCCAGAGGCGCGCCGGCCGTTCCTTGGGTGAGATTAACAGTTGCCATCGTTGCTCAATCCGATTGGAGGATGGACCGGTTCCCGCTGCCTTGGTCCTTACTGGTAAGCAGAGTCTGGGATACTGGAAAAGTTCTAGGAGGCAGTGAGGTTATCGCCCCTGCGGTTCTATTAGGGAGCGTATCGTCCGGTGCAGGGCGAAGCGACGGACGCAACATGGACATCATCGCACGCGGGTCACTTGCCGCACACAGGCCTGCAAACAGCTCGCGGTTGAAAAGACCTTCGATGCCGCCACCGCCGAGAGCATCGACCATTTGGACATCGTTAAGGCAGAGCTTCCCCTTCGCAACGCACATGTTCGTGATTCGATCCCACATCCCGCTTTCTATGCCGTTGAAATAGGAAACCGGATTGCCAATGCTGGGTTGCTCGAGGTTGACATAGGCGTCGCGGCCCAAAAGGGGCCCGTCAGAGGCACGCACAGTCGCAACCCACTCTTCGAACGCCTTCGCATCTAGGCCATGGAACCGGAAACGCATCTTCGAAAACCCCTCGCCGCTGTAGTTGGCCGAGAAGCCCTCATAGACGCCGGGTTCATTGATGACCGCATTGAGCTCGGTCTGCATGCCCGCCATCGCGTAAATCTGGCCAGCAAGGGCGGGAACAAAGAACGAGTTCATGACAGTCGCGGAGGTGAGCTGGAACTCGATCGGGCGGTCGACGATGGCCGCCACCTCGTTCACCGTTGCAACTCCTTGCTCGGGATAGATGAATAGCCATTTCCAATCCATCGCCACGGCCTGGATGATCATCGGCTTGACCTCTGGATTGATCGGTATGTCAGTAGAGATGCGACGCAGGGGTTCGTAGGGGTCCAGCCGATGCGTCGCAACCCAGGTCAGGCCGGCCAAGCAGATGATAATCGCCATCGGAAGGGACCAGACGACGATTTCCAGGCTGATCGAATGACTCCATTCGGGCTCGTACCTCGCCTTGCTGTTGGAGGCGCGGTAGTGGAATGCGAAAAACACGGTCAGCGCCATCACCGGAACAATGACAATCAGCATCAGCACCGTGGAGTAGAGGATTAGATCGCTCTGCTGTGCGGCGACGTCGCCCGAAGGATCAAGAACGACAAGCTTACAGCCCGAAACCAGACAGGCGACTGCGGAGAGCGTGAAGAGTTGGATCCAGCGCATGTGTAGTTACCTCATAGCATGCGTGTCATTTGAGTTAGAAACGTTCGACGAACGAAGACTATCAAATCGGCAATATACACATTCTACCCGCGGGTGTTACAAATTGCTATGGTGCTTCAATCTTCATGGGCAATCCCCGCTCGGTAAAGCCCCGTGATCTGATAACCGGTAGGTCGAGACATGGCAGAAGCTAGAATGTCGCATTCCAACTCCGTGACGATTGACGAGGTCGTGACGACGGTCATTATGGCGCGCGTTACCGACTACTTCGGGTTCTTCGTCTACGCGATCGCGTCCGCGCTGGTGTTTCCCGAACTGTTCTTCCCTACCTTCGACCCCGTGTCCGGAATAATTCTCTCCTTCGGCGTTTTCTCGCTGGCATTTCTGGCACGCCCCGTGGCCAGCCTGATGGCCCGCTGGGTGGAAACGAAAATCGGTCGCGCGGGCAAGATTATTCTAGCTCTAATGATTTTTGGAAGTTCCACGATCGCTATTGGCATGTTGCCAGGATATAACAGCATAGGCTGGATCGCACCTGCACTCCTCATTATTTTCCGCATCCTGCAGGGGATCGGTCTTGGCGGCGGCTGGGACGGATTCACACTGCAGCTGAAATCGGCGGCACCCAAAGGACGTGAAGGACTCTACGGTATCGTTCCACAGTTGGGCGGTCCTATTGGATTTTGCATCGCAGCGTCACTGTTCTTTGTGCTAACAGGCTTCCTGACGGAGAAGGAATTCATCGAATGGGGCTGGCGGTTTGCGTTCTTCGGTGTGATGGCGGTGAACGTCGTCTCTCTATTTGCGCGGTTACGGTTACTTTCGGCTGATTTTGGTGCTGCCTCTGAGACCATCTCCAAGTCCGCACCGTTCCTCGATATGCTACGCACGCAATGGCGGCCGATTATGTTGTCCACGCTGATGCCCCTTGCAAGTTATGCGCTGTTCAACATGGTGACCGTGTTCCCGCTCGGCTATACGGTTGTCCATGAGGGCCAGCCTATCTCCGACGTTCTGCTGACCCAGATGGCTGGTGGAGCACTGGCGATCTTCTCGGTCATCGGCTCGGGGCTGCTGGCGGACCGGTTCGGCCAACGCTGGGTACTCTGGATGAGCACAGGGTTGATAACGCTGCTATGCCCAACGATTTATTGGCTCGACACCCATCCCGTCGTCTACATCCTCTTCGGGTTTTTGCTTTTGGGCTTCGCACATGGGCAGGCAAGCGCAATTGTTGCCGACCGATTCCCACCAGAGTACCGCTATTCTGGGTCCGCCCTTTCGAACAATCTGTCCTGGATCTGCGGCGCAGCCTTCGCGCCTTTGGTGGGGTTTGTCTTGGCAGTCGAATTCGGCCTCTGGGCCGCCGCGCTCTATCTACTTTCCGGCGTCTTAGTCACCGGATTGACGCTCTACATCCTGCAATCCCGAGAACGGGCCTGATCGTGGCCCGGCGAACCTGACGCGACGAGCGCACCGCCGCACAGTCTTATTTCTATAGCTAGAACTGGGATTTCCGGCGCAACGAAGGCCGCATTAGCCTGCGCCGTTGCCACAACAATCTCGGTGTACTTTGATCCCGAGCCCTCTGGTTTCATTTCCCCAAACCGGTTAAGTTTTGGCGGCCGGTTAAAGAGTTTGGACGACGCGTTGGGGTTTCAACTTCTTGGAGCTACTCCAACATGCGGCCGTGAGCTGGTCATGGCCGCGGCAACTGATACCGGCGGCGTGGCCGCTGCGACGCTAAACGCGACGCACGAGATAACTGCCGTTGACGCGAACAGCCGGCGACTACCAAGCCGCGTCCGCCGAGCTCCTCGATTCCAACTATGCGCAGCAGCTGCCCCAGCGCAGCTAGCGTGTCTCAGATCAGGTAACGCAGGGCGATGGACGGAGCGATTGAACTGGTGGGATCGTTGTGGGGCGTGATCGCGTTTTCCGCGGGCATCGTCTACGCGCTAATTAAATTGCGCGTAACCTAGGAGCACCACACCAAGCAGTTGACTAGCTTGTTTGAGCTCCACAATAAGCGAGGAAAATGATTATGGGGCGTCGTATTTTGTGGATTTTCGATAGTGCTCGTATCAGTG
>JAPKDV010000169.1 GCA_028822385.1 Alphaproteobacteria bacterium | reverse complement strand
TTGAAGTTCAGCGAGAAGCCATTCACGGCACCCAGGCTAGCATCAAATGCAAACGGAGCTGGCTCACAAAGCTTGAAAGCACCAGCGCCCTGACGCCACACAATCATCGCCTCATAAATACCCGTATTTAGGCTGTTGTAAGCGTCTCCAAGGTTGGTTTGAACACCCGCTGCGCCAATGGCAACAACCCAAGGAAGGTTCGGACCAGCCGCACCAACTTTTAGGCCCTTTACTTGCTTGATGCTGGTTATCTTCTTAGCCGACCAGAGCATGTAGTTGTCCACTGCACCCGTGGGCGCCAACGGAACCTGATTAAACTCTTCGATCCATGTTGCGTTGTACTGTGGGAAGGTGTCGACCATCTTCTGAGTGACGCGACTTACGAGGGCTACATCCAAGGTTGAGAACGGTGTCTTGAAGGAGACATCATAAAGAGGAACCTTGTCAGCGTGGAACGCAGTCACGATGATACCAAGGTCACCAAGGCCATTTTCAACACCTTCGAGCTCGCCACGTGGCTTCACGATCTGACCGCTGATACCCTTGTTCCAAGCGATCTTGTACTTGCCGTTCTTAGCAAGAATCGCATCAACGGCGGGCATGTAAGCATCAACCAACGAACCAACCCAGGTTGCGGGCGGAGGATAGCCAGAAATCGCAGTTAGATTAATGGTTTCCTGAGCACTAGCCGGTGCCGTCACAGCAACTGTTGCCGTTGCAGCCGCGGCTATTGCCAACATCGTTGTCTTTGAAAGTTTTTTGGTCATGAGACCCTCCCTGTTTATTATTGAATTCCCCAAGAACCTTTATGTTCCCAGGGTAGGCTCTAGCTAAGTAAGATCTATGTCCATCAACAATTCAAAATTTCAGCCGACATACAAACTTATCGTCTAATTTTAGGGACAACGTCTCACTTTAGCTTAGTTTCAATTGCGCTCTACGAATACTCCCTAGGTCAAATATTTGACCGTAATGATGTTTGTGTATCATCCTCACTAGAGAACAGGCGACGAGCAACCCCACACCCTATTTCGACGCTTGCGCCAGCAAGGCGTCCGGACCAAACAGCAGGTCACGTAACCAGTTGGCCTGAGCACCCGAGACCTTCTCGAGATGCTCGTTGTTGGAATAGAGGCTCATATGATCCACTCCTTCAACAATCGCGAGATGCTTGTTGGGACACGGCACAGCATTGAAGACATCGATCTCCAAATCGGATGACGTGATGTTGTCCCCTTTGGCGATAGCCATCATATATGGCGTCTCATAGAGACGCTTCGCATAGGGCATCACATCGTACTGCATGAGCAGCTCGACAGATTCGAGCGTATTCTCGTGAATGTGATTAGGTGCTTCACGTTCTTTGATATCGTTGAAGATCGTACAGACATGAGGGAACGGCCAGGCGCTGACCACATTGTCAGGATCTGTCGTCGACATAGCGATCATCTGGCTCGGCTCGCCCTTCTGGCGACGTTCACGATCATCGAGAATAAGCTTCTGAAGCGCACCAAATTTCCGTTCACCATGGCAGCGACGCATCGTTGGGAAACCATCCACCACCGGGACAACCGAAAGTGCAAACTTCACGCGGGTGTCGAGAGCAGCAACGCAGACGGCATGACCACCCGAATAAGAAATACCCCAGACGCCGATTCTATCTGTATCTACTTCATCGAGGGTCTGCGCATAGCTAATTGCGTTGCGATAATCTTCAATCTGGTCCCAGGGATTAATATGCTGGCGCGGCATGCCGTCGCTATCGCCAAAGCAACGATAGTCAAAGATCAGGCATGCGCAGCCAATTTCCATGAAGTCATCCGCGTAATACGGCATGACAATTTCTTTTACGTAGCACCACCCGCCGGCCATGATAACCAATGGCGGATTTTCAACCCCATCGGGGATGTGCAAGACGCCACGGACGGTATCGCCACAGCTATTGAATTCGACTTTGCGTTCCATTGTTTCCTCCCAATTTCGCTGGCTTTTCACCTATATGAAAAAGGTTTTCTGTATATAGATCGTGTCTGCTGACGGAATGACTGTCAACACCTGAACGTCTTTGGTTCAGGCCTCTCGGGCCAGCTTTTCAGCTACCTCATCGCGGAGTACGTTCTTACGTATTTTCCCGGACGCCGTGCGCGGGAAGCTCTCGATAACCTCAATCCGCTCTGGGTATTTCTGCTTTGCCATGCCGGTTTTGCTAAGAAATGCAATGAGATTATCAAATGTAAGCTCCGCGCCGTCTTGCAGAACTAGATAGGCACAGCCAGTCTCCCCCATACGCGGATGGGGCATCGCCACCACGGCAGCTTCATGGATTGCGGGATGTTCGTGCAAGGCATCTTCGACTTCGCGCGGACTAATATTCTCGCCTCCCCGGATAATCAGGTCCTTCGAACGCCCAGTAATCACCATCACACCATCCACAGTCATCGTGGCCAGATCACCGGTGTGAAAAAAGCCATCCGGCTCGAAGGCTTCCGCATTGTGCTCGGCCGCCGCATAACCCAGACACATCTCAGGCCCGCGGGAGAGGATTTCTCCTTCTTCGCCCGTCTGCACTTCTGCGCCAGTGGCGGGATCAATGATCTTTACCTCATGGCCAACGATATAGCCCTCGGTGGTCGCGCCAAGCTCTTCTTCGTCCCGGCAGCTAACGCCGAGTGTGACTGTCGGGGCCTCGGTTGACCCATAGACCCGCGAACAAACGCAGCGCGCAAAAGCCTTATGGGCTCTATAAATCACTTCAGGAGGCACCGGCGCACCGCCGGACGGAAAATAGCGTAAACTCTTTAGGTCTCGGCCATTCTTAACAGCGAAATCTGTGAGCTCTTGCAAGAAGACAGTCGCGGCAATAGTAAAGGTGACACCATGATCATCGATTTTGTCTGCCGCCTGATGCGCGTTCCATGTCTCCATGAAGACAGCGGGCGCGTTCAGCGTAAACGGCATCTGGATGCCATAGAGATATCCCGTGATATGGGAAACCGGTGACGGCATGAGAATGACGTCGCTATCATCGAGCGAAAGAAATTTCGCGACCGCCTGAATTTCAGTGTCGATGGTGTTGTGGCTGTGCAACACCCCTTTCGGACGTCCCGTCGTGCCCGAGGTGTACATGATCAGTTTTACTGCGTTCGGGTCGACACGCGTCCGCACAAATTCATCCGGATTTCCTTCAGCGAGCAAAGCTTCGAACGACGTTGCGCCATCTGCCTCCCCGCGCACAGTGATCACATGTTCCAGGGCCAGCAGCTCGGAACGATGGCGCGCGATCATGTCGGCGTAGTCAAACTTACGAAAGGTTGTAGGAATAAAGACCGCTTTGGCCTCGGCATCCTTCAAAATGTAGGAGACTTCAGAATCGCGATAGATCGGAATGATCGGATTACAGACAAGGCCCAGCATCGCGCAAGCCAAATCAAT